>JBDKTJ010000036.1:0-16170 GCA_039698075.1 Thermoguttaceae bacterium
GGCCGTCGTCGCCCTGGTCGCCCTTCGACTTGGCTTGGGATGTCATTTTCTTTACGAGGGCGTTTGGAAGATCAAACATAAGGACGAGTTCACCGCCGCGCCGTTCTTGACGCAGGCGAAAGGTCCGCTGGCGTGGGTGTTTTACGCGATGATGGACGACATCAACGGTCGCACCCGATTGGAAGCGGTGGTCAACGCAAGAGTGGCGCAACGGAAGGACGCCAAAGCCGGCAAGACGGTCGAGGTGAATCCGTTCGCCGACCGTTGGAAGGGCATTCTCGATGACTTCGTCGCCTATTACGCCCCGAGCGATCCGGACGCCCGGCAACAACTTCAGCGGGCGATGCAGTCGGTTTACGACGAGTTTCATAAAAAGCTGAACGCATTTTTCGATAAGAACCAAGAAAAAATTCTCGCCCATTTCCAGTCGCTCGATCGGTTTGAAAACGACAAGGAGCGATATCAAAACGCCCCATTCCAAAAACAGCGTCATTGGGATCGGATGATGGAATTGCGGCGCGAGTCGGACGCCTGGATCGCGGCCCTCGATGGGTTGGAAAAGGCGTACGTCAACAAGTTGTACGCCGAGCTGGGCAACTCCGGCGATTACGGCAAGGAACAGTTGAAGACGCGCGGCCGCATGCCCGGCAGTTGGAATCCGTTGCGTTGGAGCCGGATTGAACTGATCAATTTTGCGGTCACGTACAGCCTGACGGCGATCGGCATCTGTCTGGTGCTGGGCTTTTTCACGCCGTTGGCGGCGTTGGGCGGCGCCGGCTTCATGTGCTTCGTCGTGATGACGCAGCCGGCGTGGCCGACGATTTATCCGCCCGATCCGGCCGTGGTCGGCCATGCGTTGCTGATCAACAAGGACTTCATCGAGATGCTTGCATTGTTGGTGGTCTCGGCGACCGCCGCCGGACGTTGGGGCGGACTGGATTTCTTCCTCGCCCGCATGATGGCCCATTGTCCGATCTGCTCACGCTTCTGCAAAACCTCCAAAGAATCCGAGTAAAACCTCCAAAGAACCCGAGTCGCTATGAATTCAACACCCAAAACGAATGGCTCGCCGAACAGCGGCGTCTCGCGGCGCGATTTCATCGTGGGAACCGTCGCCACCGGGGCCGTGGTCGGCGGTGGTCTTGGCGCGTTTTACTTCGGCTATGAAAAAGCGGTCGGTGCGCCGTTGCGCGTCGGCGTGGTCGGCACCGGCGACGAGGGCTGCGTGTTGTTGGGCGCAATCAACCCGTCGTTCATCCAGGTCTGCTCGATCGCCGACATCCGTCCGTACAACGTATGGCGGGCCTTCCACGGCGACTATTCGAGCGACGCGGCGTTGGCCGTCCGGCCCGGTCTGATGGCCAAATACGGCTGGAAGACCGAGGACGAGGCCCGACGCCACGTGAAGGTATACGGTTACGAGAACGGCGGCTATGAGGAGTTGATCCGCCAGGCGAAGGCCGACGGACTCGAAGGGATCATCATCGCGTTGCCGCTGCATCTGCACGCGCCGGCCGCGATCGCGGCGATGCGAGCCGGGCTGCACGTGTTGACCGAAAAGCTCATGGCCCACAGCGTGCATGAGTGCAAGGACATGGCCCGGGTGGCCGAGCAAACCGGGCGGCTTTTGGCCGTCGGCCATCAGCGTCACTACAACATGCTGTACGCCAACGCGGTCGATGAAATCCAACGCGGCACGCTGGGCGACTTGCACCACATCCGCGCCCAGTGGAACCGCGGCAATTTGCCCGGCCACGACAGTTGGCAACAACCGATGCCGCCGTCGGTCAAGCGAAACGATCCGCAGGCCAAGGTGCTCCGGACGAAGTTGGCCGACGCCCGCAAACAGCTTTACGGCGCCATCGGCGCGGCGATCGACCTGTGGCGCACCCGCGTCGAGCAGATCACGGCCCAATTGGCCGACAGTGTGGTCGACGCCAAAAAGTACGGCTACGTGGACAAGCAAATCCAAGACGGCTCGGGCAAAGTGGTTTACCGATGTCCGGCGATGGAGGAACTGATTCGCTGGCGGCTTTGGGATCGGACCGGGGCGGGCCTGATGGCCGAACTGGGCAGCCACCAACTCGACGCGGCGAGCATTTTCGTCGCGGCGATGCACGGCGGCCAGAAGCAAATGCCGTTGAACGTGGCGGCGGCGGGTGATCGTCCGCTGTTCCCGCCCGACCGCGACGTCGAGGATCATGTTTATTGTCTGCTCGAGTTCCCCGCGCCGGGCTACGACGCCAAGGATTCGATCGCCTCGCGCAAGAAGATCGGCGTGCAGTACGCGACGATCAACGGCAACGGGTTCGAAGGTTACGGCGAAATCGTCTACGGCACGAAGGGCACGTTGATATTGGATCGCGAGCAAGACATGACGATCGTCAACGGTCCCGCTTCGCCGAGCAGCGTGAAGGTGTCGGGCGGCGCCGCCGGTCCGACGATGGACACGCAGGCGAGCGGCGGTCCGGCCGCGGCCAAAAGCGCCGCCGCGGGGCCGAAGGTCAGCCGCGGATACACCGAGGAACTGGAGCACTGGGCCTGGTGCGTTCGCAATCCCGATCCGCACAATTTGCCGCGGTGCAGCGCGAAGGTGGCCATGGGCGACGCCGTGATCGCCTTGACGGCCAACACCGCCGCCCGCGAAGGCCGACGCATCGAGTTCAAGCCCGAGTGGTTCGACGTCCACAGCGATGAAACGCCCGAAGGCGTCAAACCGAGCATTTCGTAATCTCGCAGAACAGACTGACAAACCGTCGTGGGGCAGGTTGTCGAACGTGTCCCTGAAAGTGCAAAGACGACAGGACCGACAGCCCGTCCAACAGAACCAGAGAGCCATCCGATGTTTTTAAGCCCTGAAGAAAAAGCGATCGGCAAGGAAAACTTTTACGCCGCCCTCGGCAGCAAGCCGATCCGACGCGAGTTGCTCATGAAGGCGATCAAGGCCGACGTCCGCCCGGGCGCCGGACTGGGGTCGTTGTATTTCGGCTACGGCGACTCGGTCTCTTCGCCGGTCCGCGTCGGCGTGCTCGGCACGGGCGATGAAGGCAGCGTGCTTTTGGGCGCGATCAATCCGAAATACATCGAAGTGAAGGCCATCGCCGACATTCGCCCGTACAACGTGTGGCGGGCCTTTCACGGCGACTACTCGAGCGAAGCGGCCCGCAAGGCTCGGCCCGGCTTGATGTCCGTCTACGGCTGGAAGTCGGAAGACGAGGCCCGGCGAAACGTCAAAGTTTACGGGGCCTATGAAGAATTGCTGGCCAACGCCAAGCAGGACGGGATCGAAGCGATCGTCATCGCGTTGCCGTTGCACCTGCACGCGACGGCCGCCGTGGCCGCGATGCGGGCCGGGCTGGACGTGCTCACGGAAAAACTCATGGGCCACAGCGTCCGCGAGTGCAAAGAAATGGCCCGCGTCGCCGAGCAGACCAGCCGGTTGCTGGCGGTCGGCCATCAGCGTCACTACAACATTCTATACGACGACGCTTCGGACATGATCCGCAAGGGACTGTTGGGCGAGTTGCATTCGATCCGCGCACAGTGGAATCGCGGCAATCTGCCCGGCGCCGACAGTTGGCAGCCGCCGATGCCCGAAAAGGCCAAGCCGGACGATCCGCAGGCGCACAAACTCGACCGCGACCTGCAAAACATGCTGGTTGTGCTGAACGAATTGAAACGAAGCGGCAAGCCGACGATCGCGTGGGACAACCGGATCGCCCAGCTTCGCGCTCAGCTCGAGGACGCAGTCGTCGACGCCAAGAAGTTCGGCTACCTGGACGGCGAGTTGAAGGACGGCTCGGGCAAGGTGGTCTATCGTCGCCCTGCCATCGAGGAGTTGATCCGCTGGCGATTGTGGAATCGGACCGGGGCGGGCCTGATGGCCGAACTGGGCAGCCACCAGCTCGACGCTGCAAGCATCTTTATCGCCGCGGCTCATGGCGGACAGAAGCAGTATCCGTTGAACGTGGCCGCTTCGAGCAACCGCTCGCTGTTTCCTTACGATCGCGAAGTCGAGGACCACGTCTACTGCGTGTTCGAGTTCCCGGCCCCCGGCTATGACGCCAAGGACCCGATCGCCTCGCGCAAGAAGATCGGCGTGCAGTACGCGTCGATCAACGGCAACGGGTTCGGCGGCTACGGCGAGACGGTTTTGGGCACCGAGGGCACATTGCTGTTGGAGACGGAAAAAGACCCGATGCTTTACAAAACCCAGGACACGTCGTCCAAGACTCGGGTGGTGGTGCCCAACGGCGGGTCGAAGAAAGGCGTGCCGACGCTTCAGGTCGACGACAACGGCGACCAGGAATCGGAAGCCATCGGCGCGTTGGGCGCGTTGCCGGCCGACCGCGGTTACACCGAGGAGTTGGAGCATTGGGCGTGGTGCATTCGCAACCGCGACCCGAACCATCAGCCGCATTGCAACCCGAAGGTCGCGTTGGGCGACGCCGTGATTGCGTTGACGACCAACATGGCCGCCCGGCAAGGTGAGCGGATCGAGTTCAAACCCGAGTGGTTCGACGTCCAGAGCGACGAAACGCCCGAGGGCGACAAGCCGGACGTTTCGCGCTACAAGTGACGTCGCATTCTACGAACGATCAGTTCCTAAAAAAACCAGGAGGACGGTGCGATGGAAAAGTGGCCGTTGGGCGTGTTTGCCAGCATCGACGCGGGCTTGGGCGTTCGACTTGAGGTGGCCCACGAGTTGGGCGTTCCGACCATCCATTTGCACGCTCCGCATCAGGCCGCTCGCACGAAACAGCACGCCGAGCAGTTTTTGGCGAAGCTGAAGAAACTGGGCATCCGAATCAGCGTGGTGTTCGGCGGTTTCGAGGGCGAGAGCTACGCCGACATCCCGACGGTCACGCGCACGGTGGGCCTGGTGCCGCCGGCCACGCGCGCGGCTCGGCTGAAGGAAATGAAAGAGATTTCCGATTTCGCCAAGCTGCTGGGCGTCGGCGCCGTGGCGCTGCACGTCGGATTCGTCCCGCATGACGCCGCGGACCCGCTGCACGCCGAGGTGGTCGCCGTGGTCCGCGACCTGTGCGATCACTGCAAGAACAACGGCCAAAATCTGCATTTGGAAACCGGACAAGAGACCGCCGACGGACTGCTGCAATTTTTGACCTCCGTCGACCGCGACAATTTGTTCATCAACTTCGATCCGGCCAACATGATTCTGTACGGGTCGGGCGAGCCGATCCAAGCGCTCCGCAAGGTGGGGCGTTACGTGCGCAGCGTGCACTGCAAGGACGCCAAATGGGCCGCGCATCCCGGACACGAATGGGGCGCCGAAGTGCCGTTCGGCAATGGCGACGTCGGGGCCGAGAACTTCTTGCGGACGCTCAACGAGATCGGCTACACCGGCCCGTTGACCATCGAACGCGAGATCCCGCAAGAGCCGAGCCGTCAGAAGGAAGAGATCGGACACGCGATCCGATTGTTGAACGGCTTGAAAGCCAAGATCGGATAAAACGCCCATGCCAAAACTCTCGCTCGACGTCCCGCACGCGCTCGGCCAGGAAGAAGCCCTGCGACGTTTGAAATCGCATTTCGCCGCAGCGCTGACCCGGTATGGCGACCGCATCAGCGATTACCGCGATCAGTGGGAAGACCACACGTTTTCGTTCGGCTTCAAGACGCTGGGCATGGCCGTGTCCGGCACCGTGGCGGTCGAGCCCGAGTGCGTCCGGCTGGCCGCGAGTCTGCCGCTTGCCGCCCTGTTGGTCAAAGGCGCGATCGAAGAGCAACTGCGCCGCGAAATGGACCAGTTGTTGACCGCCCCCGCGTAGCCCAATCGCCGTGGATCACCGCGGAAAACATGGCCACGGCAAGCGTGGACATGGGACCCAACACGCTACAGTGAGAGTGAAATCTCAATAATATCCGCCCAAGCCCGGGCCGTCCAACTCGGAAGTGTCGACGGTGCCGTCGGTGATGCGAAACATGCCGGGGAAACGGTCCGACCAGCCGGCGTTTCCGGCCGGGCAGAATTGCCGCCCGTTGCCTTCGATGGCCGCGATCGTGGGCATTCGGGCCGCGAGGCTCGCCGAGTGCAAAAACGACGCGCCGGGGCAGGTCAAGTCCTGCACGCAAAGGAACATGCCGAACTTCTGAGCGGCCGCGCCCATCAACAGCGCGTCGGTGTGCCCCTTGCACGTCTTCAACGCCACGCCCGAGTAGCCCAATTCGCGGCTTAGCAACAGACTTTCAAAATCGACCAGCGATTCGTCGATCACGACCGGCTTGATCTTCGCCGCGCGGTGCATGCGGTTTTCCGGATTGGCCCGCAAGTCGCGGTTGGTCGGCTGCTCGATATATTGAAGGCGTTCGAGCGCGGCGGGGCTGCCCTCGCCGAGTTTGGCCAGGTAGTCCAACACGTATTCGACGTTGGCGCACTTCTCGTTGAAGTCGGCGGAATAGCGCCAGACCTTGCAGCCCCGGACCGCTTGGGCCTCGGACGTCACGCGGTCGATCGACAGGGTGCGTTCGACGTCCCACGCCAGATTGTCGCCCGACAGCTTGATCTTCAGATGGGTCAAACCGTTGTAGGCGATCCATTCGGCCAGCGTCTCGGGCAGCCCGTCGCTGAGCCGGCGTTTCAGGTCGGCGTCGGTCAACGGATCCAGCGCGCCGACCAGATGGTAGAGCGGCATGCGCGGTTTCGGCTTTCGCGAGGTGTAGCGATCCAGGTACTCGCCGGCGAACTCCGGGCCCAAATAGGCCGCCAGGTCGCGGTTGGCGTACTCGCCGCCGAGCACGTTGTACGAGTTCTGGCCGAGGGCCTTGCCATAGGCGTCGTGCAGGGCGGCCTGCAACGGGCTGACCGCCACGCGCTGGGCCAACTTCGGCATCGGCTCGTGCAATTCGGAGCTTCGGACGATTTCGTCGGCCAGCGCGGCGGTCGATTGGGCCAGGTCGTGCGTGATCTCAAGCGGATGCCCGCGGCCGGTGTAACGACTGGCCTCGTTGGCCGCGCGACAGCCCAGCGCGACCATCGCGGCCATCGACTGATCGGCGGAGACGTGCGCGCTGGGCCAGGACCACACGTTGCCCATCGGCATCGAGCCCAACCCGCGACCGCGGCGTCCGTCGCGAGTCTCCACCTCGGCGGTGACTTTCAGCAGGATGCCGTCGCGGGCGACTCGGCCGCCGAATTTCAAGGGCGTGCGGTAGGGAGTGCGTTCGATGTCCGCGCGGACGTTGCGAATGACGATATCGGTCGATTTTGACATTTTTTCCACCATAAAACGCGAAGGATTGCTGATTTTCAAACCGGGAAGCCCAGGCCGCCCCCACCTGCGTCAACCGTCAACGTACCTTTCGGTTCGACCTCCACGCAATCCGATTTTGCGGAAACCGATTTCTGTTTTGCGTCACGCCCGTTTGTCACGCAATGCGTCGCGAAGTATACTGACAACATGGCGAAACCTCCGCATGTGGCGCTTTTGATTGAAACCTCCTGGGCCTATGGGCGGGGGCTTTTGCGCGGCGTGGCCCGCTACATGCACGAACGCGGTCCCTGGTCGGTCTACTTGCGTCCACAAGGTTTAGGCGACGCCGTGCCGCCATGGCTTGAACGTTGGCGGGGCGACGGCATTTTGGCGCGCATCGACAACCGGCGGATGGCCCGGGCTGTGTTGCGCACCCGGCTGCCGGTGGTCGACGTGCGCAACGCGCTAACGGATCTGCGGCTGCCCGGCATCGGACCGGACAATCGCATGGTGGCCGAGCTGGCTTGTCGGCATTTTTTGGACTCGGGCCTGCGGAACTTCGGATTCGGCACGGCTCGTCGCGGGCAGAACCGTTTTTTGGACGCTCGTTGCGACTGTTTTCGAGCGATGGTCGAGACGGCCGGGCATCGGTGCCACGTCTACCGGCCCTATCCGATCGGCCGCCGCCCGACTTGGGAACAAGAACAATCGCGGCTGGCGCAATGGCTCCAATCGCTGCCGAAACCGATCGGCATCATGACCGGCGACGACGACCAAGGGCTGCAACTGCTCGACGCCTGTCTGCGGGCTGCGTTGCGCGTGCCTGACCAGGTGGCCGTGGTCAGCGTCAACAACGACGAGCATCTGTGCGGACTGTCGAATCCTCCGCTGAGCAGCATCGACGTGAACCCCGAACGGATCGGTTACGAGGCGGCCGCGATGCTGGACCGATTGATGTCCGGCCGCAAGGCGCCGAAGGCAATCGTCGAGTTGCCGCCGCGAGGGCTGGTCGTTCGGCCGTCGAGCGACGTGGTGGGCGTCGAGGAGCCGCTGGTGGCGGACGCCGTGCGGATGATCCGCCGCCGGGCCGTCGAGCCGCTGAGCGTCGCGCAGTTGGCCGCCGCGTTGGACGTCTCACGAAGCACGCTGGAACGCCGCTTCGCCGCGATGCTGGGCCGAACGCCCAAGCAGGAGATTCTGCGGGTTCGATTGTCGCACGCCCAAGAGCTGCTCGTTTCGACCGATCTGCCGTTGGCCACGGTGGCCGAGAGAACGGGTTTTCGCTCGGCCGCTCATTTTTGCGAGGTCTTCCACGATCGGATGGAGTGCACGCCGGGCGACTATCGACGTCGACATGGGCCCGGACGTTTTTCTTGAGCGTCGATCCGGCCTGCAACGGCGGCTGGCAAAAAAGAAGCCTTGCACCACGGATCGTTGCGCAAGGCGTTCCAAAGCTGGGGAACAAGGATTTGAACCTTGACTAAGTGATCCAGAGTCACTTGTGCTGCCGTTACACTATTCCCCAAAAAACGCTCCAAACAGCCGATTCAAAAGGACTTGCGGCCGAACCCGCATCTGCCGCAAACCTGGGCGGCGGTGGCGGTTTTCCTTGAATCGAACGGCGTTCAGGCCCCCATTGTACCAAACCTCGGAAGCCTGCCAAGCCGTGTCGCGATTTTCCGGAGCCTCGATCCGACGACGTTTCATTCGCCGGACTTGGCGTTTTCCAGACGAATAGACACGCGCAGATTTCGCCCTGGCACGGACTGCGCCCACTGCGAACCGCTTCGTCGATGCGAATCAACCGCGAGGTTAGTCGCGAGCCGCCTGCCAACCGTCGGCGTCGGCCACGGGCGCCGTCGCGGAGGTCAACGTCACGCGGGCGGCCGTGTAGTCCGGCCTCGACGCGGTGCGATTGCTCGGATCGGGCAACAGCGGCGACGCGGCAGGCGTCGATTGCGGCTCGATCTTCGGGATCGGCTTCAAGGTGTCCGTCTCGACCGCCGGTTTCTGCGCGTTCTGCTGGAACGTCTGCGGCGGAGCCGCGTTGGCCGCCGGCGACGGAGTGACCGTCGTCACGCTCGGCGCCGAACACGACGCACAGCCCGACGACGGAGCGACGGAACTGGTCACGCCGCAACTGCTGCACGGGCTGCATGTGTTGCACGGGCTGCAACTGCTCACGCACGTGCTGCAACCGCCGTAGTACGAAACCGCCGGGGTTGTGTAGACCGGCTGATAGGCCACATACGGTCGGTACGTGGTTCGATACGTGCCCCAAAACGGCCGATACGTCGTCACCGCGTAGCTGCCATAGACCGGGACGACCGGCGCGTACGATGTCACGACCGTCGGACGGTATTGCGCCCGATACACCACGCCGGGCATGCTCGAAAACGCGACCGGCTGCATGGCGCTGACATAGGTCGGCGCGTAGTACGCGCTATACGTCACCGGCGCGACGGAGCCGCCGCATCCGCAGTCGGCCAAGGCCAGCGACGGAACCAGCAACAGCGTGGAAACCACGCACGAAACACAACAACGCATCAGGGTGCTCCCCATGACTTCACCTCATCAATTTGGAAAAGGATGTTTCCGATTCATCAAACCGCCCGGCGTACGCCTTGTCAAGCGGTTGCCGAGCACGCGGCGACAGATGGTTGGATGCGCCGACGGCGTCGATCTTGCCGACCGGGCAAACTGTCCGGATTGCAGCGATTATTCCAACGCGCAGCCCGAACCCATCCGACCCGTTTCGTTGTGAAGCCTACGTTATTTTTTCAGGCGAGGACGCCGATTTTTCTTCGCAACAATCGTAGAGCGCGAAGAGCGTTTCCCGCAAATCGCCGCCGTGGCGGTCCAGAAGCCGCCCGAGTTGCTCGCGTGAAATCGGCCACGGACGATCGCCCAGCAACACGGCGACCACCTGTTCGGCCAACGGTCGGTCGACCTGGGTTTGATGAAGCCGCGGCAGCCCGACCGATTCGTGCGAAGTGATCAACAGCCCGAGCGACCGACGCCGGCAAACGCGACGGAGCGTCCAACGTTGCCAGCGGCTGAGCTGTTCGTAGCCGTCGACGATCAGCACCGCGGGCGGTTGGAGTCGCGCGTCGTTTTGCAAATCCAGCGGCAAACGACGCTGGCCGTCGTGCAATTCGACGAGGACCGCGGATCGACCGGCGGACTCGATGGCCGGAAGGAGCGACGCCAGCAGCGATGATTTTCCGGATCCGTGGTGGCCGATGATTTCGCCGCGCCAACCGTTTTGACGCAGGCGGTCCACCATGCTTTCGGGCGTTTGATCGGGTGGAAAGACGAACGGAATCGCGCCGGGCCGGAGGTGTCGCGTGGAAAACGGATTGTCGAGGGCGTCGAACGAGTCCATGGCGCAACCGTTTTTGGAAGGACCGATCCTTTGCGAGCCGTTCATGCCGTCGGGCGTCATTCGGCCGCCAATCGTTTCAGCGACGGGACGTGGCCAAGCTGAAACTTTCGCTCGCCCAGCAGCTCTTTGCCGTTCTGCAAAAACACGCGGACGCGAACGCACCAATGCAGCTTGATGAGCCGGCCTCGGTAGCTCAAGGGGCTGTTGGGCAGTCGGGTGACGAATTGCTCCGGCTCGCGCAGGTCGATCGGGCGGACGTCGTCGGCGTCGCGTCGCCAAAACTCGTGCACGGCCATGTCTTCGTCGCCTTTGCCTTCGGTGTGCCAAAGGACGGAAACCTCGACGGCTTTGATCGAGTCGCCCTCAAGCGGTTCGACGACGTAGTGGCCCGCCAACACGTCGCCCGGCTGATAGGCGGACGCGTCGCCGTCGAAACGGATCAGGACCGCGGGCTCCATGCTCATCGGTCGGCGCTCCCGGGCACGGGGTAAAGAACCACCGAAAACGATCGACGGAAATTGGGCCACCGGGCCATGTCGCCCTCGACCACCACGCTCCAATTGATTTCGTTGTGCTCGGCCTTGAACGAGTGCATCGCGCCGGCGGGCACGTTCAGATCGAACTCGGCCACGAACGGCTGGCCGCTGTCGATCTGGAATCGCTCGCGCACGAACACCGGCTGTCGAAAGGCCTCTTGCGTCTCGGTGCGGGTGTTGGTGCCCTGGCGATATGTGGCCGATTCCTCGCAGACCAGCCAGACGCGAAGCGCGTTGATCGCCAGCCGTCCGGACTGCGAAAGAAACAACCGGTACGACTGGCCCGGCCGCAACGGATGGTCGGAAATCTCCATCAACGTGGGGCCGATGCCCGCGGCCACCAGCAACTTTCGGAAGAAAAAGACGATCAGCCCGATGCCGATCAGCACAAAGGGAATCAAAAAAAACGTCAGGACCCACTGGGGCTCGCCGCGGAGATGACTTTTTGCGGCGACCCAGACGCAGGCCGCCACCAAGGCGTTCCAGAGGACGCAAGCCGTCAGCAGGCCGAACAGCGCCCAGCCGGGCGACGAGGCCATGGGCAGTCGAAACCGCAGCCGCGTGCCGGGGCTGTTGGTCGTGTCGTCGCTTTGCGGCACGAACGGATAGCGACGATCGGTCACGCGGCCGCCGAGAAAATTGCGACCGGCCGCCCGGCGTCGCCGAGCCGCCCGACGTTCGGCCGATTTTCCCCAATGCAACAGGGCGTAGAGCAGTCCGCCGGCGCCGATCGCCATGAACGAGCCGGGCACGGTCAACCAGAACCAACGGCCCCAGCGATATCCGCGGACCAACACGACGACGTAGGGATCGGCCGGATCGTACCAGCACGGGTAACACGGACCGCTTGCGGCCGAAGGGACGGCGAACTGCTCGAGAATCGCCTCCGCCTCGCGACGATTGGGCGTGTAGGCGTTGTGGATGTCGTAATGGGTCCAGGTGGTGATGTCGCCGCCGGCGTTGTACTCGATCTTAAGTTCCGGTCCGAACAGCGGCCCGTCGTCGCCGGGTTTTTGATTGATTCGTTTGTCGAGCACCTTGCACTGGGTCTCGACGAACTCGTGATGGACTCGCCACTCGGGCACCACCAGCGCAACGACCATCCAAACCGCTCCGCCACAGCCGAGCAACAGCAGCACGGCCCAGAACAAGGCCTCGCCCACGCTGCCGAGCATCGGCGAACCGGTTCGACGATTGCCGCGTTTTTTCCCGTAGAAGCGAAAACTTCGCGCCAAGGCAAAAACCTCTCCGCGACGATTAGCGAGGGCGACCGGGCGACATCGACGCGGCCGGCTGCGATTCACGCTTCATCGTCCGACAAAACCCAATCCTCTCCAACGCCTTGTACACTTCCTCCAACGTCTTTTCACCGAAGTTCGAGATGCCCAGCAGATCGTCGCGCGTGCAGCCGAGCAAGTCGTTGACCGTGAAAATCCCCCGTTCCTCGAGACAGTTCGTCGTGCGGACCGAAAGACCGATCTCCGCCGTGCTCATGTCCAATTTGTCGGCGAGATCTTTGGCCCTCAGGTCGGTCTTGCGAAGCGGAATGCGGGTGCTCATGGGTTCCCTCCCAGTTCGGGATTGCAGAAAGAAGTCTATTTTTTCGACGGGTCCGTCCCATCCTCGACGCCGTAGTATAGCAATTGCCGTCGTTTTGGGTAGTACCAGCCCTGCCGCCGCCCAAGAGATTTGCGTATACTTTCTTCTAGCCTCTAGCTTCTAATCTCCAGCCCCTGAGTTCCCCTTGGACCCTTTGCTTGCCGACCTGACGGACGCCCAGCGTGAAGCGGTCACGCATTTCAAAGGGCCGCTGTTGATCTTGGCCGGGCCGGGCAGCGGCAAGACCCGCGTGGTGACCCATCGCGTCGCCTGGCTTCTGAAACAAGGCGTGCCCGGCCACCAAATCCTTGCCCTGACCTTTACGAACAAAGCCGCCGACGAAATGGCCGGACGGATCGAACGGCTCGTTGGCGACCACTCGGTTTGGGTGAGCACTTTTCACCGATTCTGCGCACGACTGTTGCGAAAATACGCGTCGTTGGTGGGGCTTCAGGAAAACTACACAATCTACGATGCGAACGAAAGCGTGCGAGCCCTGCGTCAGGCCATCGGGCGACTGCGCGTCGATGTCGACCGGTTTTCGCCCGACAACATCGCCAACGCGATCAGTTGGGCCAAGAACAACCTGATTCTGCCCGATCAATACCAAGCGAAGCCGGGCCATCCGCTCGGGAAGATCGTTCAGCAGGTTTACCCAGCTTATCAACAGCAACTGACCAACTCGAATGCGGTCGATTTCGACGACCTGTTGCTCCACGTAGCCACGATTCTGCGCGACAATCCCGAAGTTCGCGCGAGCCTGGACGAGCGGTTTCGGTTTATTTTGCTCGATGAGTATCAGGACACGAATTTGGCCCAATACGCCATCGCCCGGGCGTTGTCGGTCGACTATCCGAATCTGGCGGTCACCGGCGACCCGGACCAGTCGATTTATGGGTGGCGAGGGGCGAATCTGAACAACATTTTGGACTTTGAGCGGGACTATCCGGAAGTTTGCGTGGTCCGATTGGAACAGAACTATCGTAGCACGCAGCGGATTTTGCGGGTGGCCTCGGAATTGATCTCCCACAACGTGCATCGCAAGGAGAAGGGGCTTTTTACGGAAAACGGGCCTGGCGCGCCGGTGCGGTTGGTCACGTATTCGACGCAAAAGGACGAGGCCGAGAACATTGCGGCCCGCATCGCCTCGGACATCGGACAGGGTCGGCGTCGGCCTCGCGATTTCGCCGTTTTTTATCGCGTCAACGCGTTGAGCCGCTCGCTGGAGATTGCCCTGCGCGAGTTGGGCGTGCCCTATCAAATGGTCAACGGGCTGGAGTTTTTTCAACGCAAGGAAATCAAGGACGTTTTGGCCTACCTGCACCTGTTGAACAATCCGCGCGACGAGATGGCGTTTTTGCGGGTCGTCAACGTGCCGGCCCGGGGCATCGGTCGGACCACGCTCGAACGGCTGGCGGACCACGCGGCCCGATACGGATTGCCGCTGTTGGAAGCGGCTCGACAGGCCGGCCAGATCGCCTCGTTGGGACGTCGGGCGGTGACGCAGTTGGGTCAATTCATCGGGCTGTTCGACCATTTGGCGGCCGCGGTGGATCGGCCCGTCGAGGAGGTTTTGGGGTTGGTCCTGAGCGAAACCGGCTATCAGCGTCAGCTCGCCAAATCGAACGACGAGGAAGACCAGCAGCGGTTGGCCAACATTGAGGAGTTGCTGACCGTCGCGCGCGATTTTGACGAACGTCACGGCGAGATCGGCCGGCTCGAAGCGTTTTTGGAGGAGACCTGCCTGGTCAACGACACCGACGCCTGGGAAACCGACGCAGATCGGGTGACGCTGATGACGCTGCACGCCTCGAAGGGGCTTGAGTTTCCGGTGGTGTATCTGGTTGCGGTCGAAGAGGGCATTTTGCCGCATGAGCGGAGCCGCGAGCAGCCCCTGCAATTGGAAGAGGAGCGGCGGCTGATGTTCGTCGGCATCACCCGAGCCCAGCAAGAGCTTCAACTGAGCACGGCCCGATATCGTGACTTTCGCGGCCAACGCAAACTGACAATCCCCAGTTCATTCCTGATGGAGCTGCCGCGAGCGGAAATGGACGTCGAGATGCCCGGCGTTGAAAGCGTCGCGTCCCGGGAGCCGGATTTTTCGGACTTCGATCCGAGTTGCGACGACGTCGAATGGTTCGAGCCGGCCGAGCCCGTCGTTCCGCGAGCCCCGGCGGCGCCGATCATCCACCTGACCACGGCGGCCGCGCTGGCCGGCGGCGGCCAAACCGCCTCGCCTGACGTGTTTCGCCAGGGCATGAAGGTGCTGCACGCGACGTTTGGACTGGGTCGCATCATCGCGTTGAGCGGTCCGGCGACCGATCGCCAGGCGACCGTGCAGTTCCCGCCGCCGGTGGGGCAAAAACGCATCCCCTTGGGCGACGGCGCGCTGCAACCGGTTGGCAAGTGACCGCGGGGCGCAGTAAAACCCTATGGCGCGATTGGGAAAGCTAGGTTAGACTGGCAGTTTCTTGCTAAAACACTTGAGTAGGAGATTGCCATGTATCGTCGCGACATTCGTGTGAACAATCCAGTCGAGGCTTTGATTGTTGAGCAAGCGTTGGCAATGTATCGAGAGATGGAACGCACTGCCACTGCAGCGCCTGATGGCCAAGTGCTTGCTCAGGTGGAACAACTTGCGGTGACGCGTGGGCGAGAGTTTACCCGCAAGAGTTTGGAAGCCGTTTTGAACCAGCAGGCCGAAGAGGTCGAAAAAAAGGGGCGCCGACGCGACAATGTTCTTGCGGCGGAGCTCGATCGCATCGCGGCCGGCAGAAACGCACCGTGCTCACGGCGGGCGGCGCGGTGACGTTGCGCCGCGTGTACTTCACTTGCCGTCGTTGCAAGATTGGAGTCTTTCCTCTGGATACGCGTTTGGGCATTACCGATTCCACCAGCCACCAGGCGCAACGTTTGTTGTGTTTGGCTGGCAGCAGTTGGTCGTTCGATCGAGCAGCCAAGCATTTGCGGGAATTTTGCGGTTTATCGGTCTCGGACAACAAGATACGCGATGTTTGTCAACGTCACGGAACGGCGGCTGCGGCATGGCAACGCTCAACACCGCAAGCACACGAAGGTTTTCGCAAAGCGACCGGCGACATCGAGTTTTCCACCGACGGCACAAGCGTCAACATATGGGAAGGCTGGCGAGAAATGCGTCTGGGTATCTTTTCCAAGCGGCATCGCGGACCATCGGCCATGCCCGAAGAGTGGGACGATCGCGAGTTGCCCGCGCCGCATGTTCGTGTGGCGTTTGCGGCGATCGAAAACAGCGAACGCTTTGGCTCGCGTTGGGGCCAGTGGGCAGGGCGACTCGGCATTGAGGATACGACGACGATCACCATGCTGGCCGACGGAGCCGGTTGGATTTGGCAACAAGCCGCCATGCACTTTCCCGGTGCCGCCGGAATGTTGGACGTTTACCATGCGTTGGAGC
>JBDKTJ010000037.1:0-87027 GCA_039698075.1 Thermoguttaceae bacterium
TTCAAAATTCCGGCCGGGTCGAACGCCTCGCGCACTTGCCGCATGGCGTCGAGATCGGCGGGGGCGAACAGGCGGTCCATCAGGCCGAGTTTTTCGACGCCGACGCCGTGTTCGGCGGTGATGCTGCCGCCCAGGGCGATGCAGGCCTCGAGAATTTCGCGGCCGGCGGCCAACGCGCGGTCGACTTGCTCCCGGTCGCGTTCGTCGAACAGCAGGATCGGATGGATGTTGCCGTCGCCGGCGTGGGCGACGTTGACGATGCGGATTTGGTGTTTTTGGCTGATCTCGGCCGTGCGGCGAATGATCTCCGGCAGTCGGGTGCGGGGCACTACGCCGTCTTGGATCGTGTAGCTGGGGCTAAGCCGACCGGTCGCGCCGACGGCCATTTTGCGGCATTTCCAGAGCAATTCGCGCTCGTGGGCCGATGCGGCTTGAAGCACCTCGCTGGCGCCGAAGCGTTGGCACAGCTCAGTGATTTGTTGTTGCTGACGATCCAGACCGACCTCAGGTCCGTCGACTTCGACGACCAACACCGCGCCGGCCTCGGGCGGAAAACCAAAATGGTAGGCCGCTTCGACGGCGGACAGGACGCCTTGGTCCATCAACTCCATCGCCGCGGGAATGATGCCGGCCGCGATGATGTGGCTCACGGCGTTGCCGGCGTCTTCGACCGTGGCGAAGGTCGCTCGCAGGGCCCGATAGTTTTGCGGATCGGGCGTCAGACGCACCCAGAGTTTCGTCACGATGGCCAGCGTGCCTTCGCTGCCGATCAGCAGGCCCACGAGATCGAGTTGATCGGGACGGACGACCGGTCCAAGTTGAAGGACCGAGCCGTCGGCCAGCACGCATTCCAGCCCGAGGACGTGGTTGACGGTCACGCCGTCCTTCAGGGTATGCGGACCGCCGGCGTTCGTGGCCGCGTTGCCGCCGATCGTGCTGGCGCCTTGGCTCGATGGGTCCGGCGCGAAATGAAAGCCTGTGCCGACCAACGCCTGGGCGAGCCGAAGATTGGCCACGCCGGCCTCGACCACCGCCATGCGATTGCGGAGATCGATGTCGACGATCCGATTCATGCGCGTCAGACTCAAAACGACGCTGCCGGGCGTGGGCAGACAACCGCCGGCCAAGCTGGTGCCGGCGCCGCGGGCGATGATCGGGGCGTCGTAGCGACGGCACGTCCGCACCACGTCGACCACCTGTTGGGTCGAATCGGGCAGCACCACCACATCGGGTCGGCGGCGTTCGACGGTCAGCGCGTCGCAATCGTAGACCGCCAACTCCGACGGCGCCGACAGGACGTTTCGGCGGCCCAAAATCGCTCGAAGCTCGGAAACCAACGCGGACATGGCGGTCGAACTAAGGATCTATCCTAAACCAACGCGGACATGGCCAGGCGGCGACGCGCGCGTTTGAATGGTGATTGGTATAAAAAGCCGAGATTTCCCAATCGGATTATAGTCCTTTTTTCGGGGGGCGTCATGCCAAAATGGTCCGAATCTGGGGACTTGGGCTAGAGAGAGTGCGTCGGCCGGTTTTTGTTTTCACCGTTTGCGAGGGAGACAAGACCCTCACCCTAGCCCTCTCCCAGAGGGAGAGGGGACTTCCGGACGCATGTTTTCAGAGCCCCCCAACGCGAGTTGTTCTTAACTGGTTGCGTGGGCCAGTCGGGTGCGTTTTAGGTGGGCGGCCAGCAATCGGACCAGATCGAACCGGCTGACGGGTTTTGAGAGGAAGTCGTCGCAGCCGGCCGCGAAACAACGATCGCGATCGGTCGAGACGGCGCGGGCGGTCAGGGCGATGATCGGACTGGAAAAACCGTCGGCCCTTAGCTCTCGGGTGGCGGAAAGTCCGTCGAGTACAGGCATTTGCAGATCCATGACGATCAGCTCGAAGGGGCGGCCGGCGTTGCGGGCTTCGCAGGCCAGGTCGACGGCCAACCGGCCGTTTTCGGCGATCGTGACCTCGGAGCCCGCCTTTTCCAACATCAGGCACAGCAACGGTTGATGGTCCCGATCGTCCTCGGCCAAGAGAATTCGGCAATCGAGCGGACCGTGAGCGGGAGAAATCGGAGCATCCATGGCGTTCAACATCGGGGGGCGGCTCGGAGGCGTTCCACGCACGAACACAATGGAACTCTATAACACACGAATCCAGGCGGCTGGTTGGGGATTCAGGAAACTACGGTGGACAATTGTGGTTTACCGAAATGGGGGGCGGCCGATAGTGTCAGTCGTATCAGTTCGGCCAACGACTCGGCTTTCATCTTACGCATCAGCTTCGCGCGGCGGACCTCGATCGTCCGGACGCTGAGCCCCAACTCCGTGGCAATGGTTTTGTTCGACTTGCCTTCGATCAACAGCCGCAAAACCTCTTGTTCGCCGGGCGTGAGACGCTTGAGCCGATGGAGCACTTTGGACCGCAACACCACCTGTTGGCGATGGGCGGCGTCCCACTTGATCGCTTCTTGGATCGCCTCCCAAAGTTGCTGGTCGCGGCAGGGTTTTTCGAGAAAATTGAGCGCCCCGGCCTTCATCGCCCGAACGACCATGGGCACGTCGCCGTAGGCCGACATGACGATGGCCGGCAGGCAGATGTCGTGGCGTTCGAGTTGTTCGAGCAGTTCGAGCCCGCTGATGCCGGGCATTCGCACGTCGACCAACAAGCAACCGGGCCGCGAGGCGTCGAAGGTGTCCAAAAACTGCTGGGCCGACTCGAACGCTTCGGCGCGCAATCGCATGGAACGAATCAACACGCCGAGGGCCTGACGAACGGCGGGGTCGTCGTCGATGATGAAAACGGTGGGTTCAGCTTCCACTGTCCTGCTCCCCAAAATCGATCGGCAAAGTGAAATGAAACGTGGTCCCTTGTTCCGCGTTGGGCGTGACCCAAAGCGTTCCTCCGTGGCGCTCCACAATCGATTGGCTGATGGCCAGTCCCATGCCCATCCCGTTGGGCTTCGTCGTGTAAAAACGGTCGAAGACGTGGTCGATCACCGTGGGGGCAATGCCCGATCCGCTGTCGCAGACCTCCACCCGCACGTTTTGTCCGCTGTCGATCGCCGTGCGAAGCACCAGTTGTCGTGATAAGGGCGGCCGACCGGCCATCGCCTCAAAGGCGTTCCGCATCAAGTTTACCACGACTTGCTCAATTTGAATACGGTCGCCCGCCACCAGGGGCAACGGACTGGTCAACTCGAACTGGACTGCCGTGGCGGCGGTTCGGGCGTCGATCTTCGTCAGTTTGGCCACGTCCTGGACCAGCCCGTTCATGTCGATCAGCGATTGCGTGGGCTTGGTCTTGGTGACGAACCGCCGCAGACGCCGGATGATTTCGGCGGCCCGATCGGCCTGCTCTCCCACCTGATTGAGCGAGGCGAGCAGCTCCTTGCGGTCCAGCTCCTCGGGCTGCAACAGCCATCGGCACGCCTGGGCGTAGCTTGAAATCGCGCTGAGCGGCTGGTTCAATTCGTGGGTCAGCTCGACGACCATTTCGCCGACGGTGCTGAGCCGGGCCACGTGGGCCAGTTCGGCCTGATGCTGCTGCAATTGTTCTTCGGCGCGACGTCGCTCGTCCATCTCGACCCGCAACCGGAAGTTGGCCTCGGCCAATTCGGCGGTGCGGCGCTGCACGCGAAGCTCCAATTCCGCATGCGCCTCGCGGAGTTGTTCTTCGGCCTGAATGAGCCGCTGAGCCTGCCGGACCCGGTCGAGCGCGCGTTCGACCACCAAGGGCAGCAATTTCAAGAACGTCGCGTCTTTGACCAGATAGTCGTACGCGCCGCGGCGCATCATTTCGACCGCCACGCTCTCGCTGCCGTGTCCGGTGGCCACGACGAACGGCACCCGTCGGCCTTGACTCTGAATCCGCTCGATCAACTGCTCGCCGCGCATGTCGGGCAGGCTGTAGTCGAGCAGCATGAGGCTGGGCGAATCTTGCTTCAGCCAATCGAGGGCCGCCTGACCGCTGTGGACGCCGACGGTTTGGTGGCCGACGGTGGCGAGCTGTTTTTGAATCAGTTTCGACAGGGAGCCGTCATCTTCGACGACGAGAATCACCTCCGGCTCGCCCTGAGGCTCCGGTTTGGCGGGGACTGCGGCAGATTGACTAGCGACCGACATGGCGCGGTTGCGGTTCTTGTGTCCATCCAGAAGCAAGTGAAGCAACGTCGACGAAGAGGACGCCCAAGGGTCCAGAAGCCCACCAGCCATCCGAGGCAGCCCATGAGTCACCCAGACCCCCGAGCCATCATTTTACACGGAAAGGACGGTTGGCCGCAACGTCACGTAAAACTATCCACACGGGGGGTGGCAGCAAAAAGTGCGGCGGAGCGGCACGGACGAACGAGGTTGAGTGATGTGTGCCACTGGCTTTGCCAGTGCCTGGTGGGCGGGTTGACGTTCCATCGTGTTGCGGAGTAAAAGGAGGAAATGGCACATCGGAAAACGGTGCGGCATTTCCACGAGCCAGGCCATCTACACGAGTTGACCTTTTCGTGTTATCGTCGAATGCCGTTGTTGACCAACGATGCGTGGCGGGAGAACTTAGCACGATACCGCCTCGACGTCCCACCACGCCGGCAAGAGCCGAAGTTACCAAAGATTCACGGCCTGCCGGAAGGGGCTATCGTCTGAGAGCAAGCCAAACCAGCACTGGCAGAGCCAGTGGCATACTTTTTCCAGTGCCACCCAGCCCGTTATATCTGGCCACGGAGCGAGCCTGTCTTTGTGGTGGGGACAACAGCCCTTTCTCTGGGAACGAAGCGATGAACAACGACACCATCAAGGCCCGGCAACTGATAGCATTCGGGGTTTCTATGTTCGTGGGGGCGTTCATCTGGCTTTCTTCGCCATACATCACAGGCCAGAGAGAGCCTTGGGATCCTCTGAGTTTCTACTATGGAGGCAGCCTGCTTGTCGGCGGTTTTGCTGCTGGCTTGTTCATGCCACGCCCTTTCTGGCTTTGGGCGGTGGGTATTTGGTTGAGCCAGGTTATCGGCTTTGTCCTGTGCGTGGATTTGAGTCCTAGAGGCAACCCACTCTGGCTATTTGGCTTGCTCGTATTCCTGCCCGTGTTTTCGCTGTTCGGTTTATTGGGCACGTTTCTTGGCGCGGCTGTGGCCACGCTACGGTCTGGAAAAACTGCCCAACGGTATGGGGAAGCGTTGTCGAGCGACAGCACAACCTTAAATAAGGCAGACGCCATCCATTGGCAGTTTGCCATTGGTTTCCTTCTTGCCGTTCCTGTTCTGGTTCACGCTTTGTTTAGAGGCGCATACAAAGTGCCGGATCACGGGACGTTTTGGATTGGACCGATAAGCACCTCGATTCCTTACGTCTTCCTGACATTGTTGTTTCTGGCACACTGCGTCGATTTAGGGTTAAAGCCACGAAGGTCTGCATACTGTGGTGCCGTCGCAGCCTGGATTGGTATGATGGCCCTCACCCTTTTCATCGTCTGCCATACTCCGGGGCACATGACTTCCACAATGGGACTCGCTATGGCTTTTACGCCCGTTTGCTATCTTCCTTTTCTCGTCGTCCCGTATTTTGTGGGAACGATTGTTGGCAAGCTTTGGACGAGATGGAAAGCCCAGTAGGTCAGGCGCCCCGTGCCTGACTCTTTCGACGGCTGCCGCAATCGGCTGAGCGGCACGGTTGACGTAGCGCCCATCAATGTGCGACACCGGCTCTGTCTGCGGCACTCAGCGTTGCGTAAGTTGATGCAGCTAACAGGACTTACAAGTACGCCTGGCGCGATTCGAACGCGCGACCTACGGTTTAGGAAACCGTTGCTCTATCCCCTGAGCTACAGGCGCAAACTAACCGCTGGGGACCACGAAATATTCTAAAATCGCCTAACAAAATGAAGGATTTTCCGCGGCCTTGTCCCGCCGGCGGCCATGCAACACTCGACGGCAGGTTGGACAACTTAGGATCGCGGCTCTAAAAATCTTCTTGGAACTCGCCGAACTCTTCGTAGGGTTTTTGGGCCAGATTCTCGAACCGGGTGTATTTGTCGAACCAGGCCAGTTTGACGTCGCCGGTCGGACCGTTGCGCTGCTTGGCTACGATCACATCGGCCTGACCGGCGATGCCTTGCTGTTGGGCTTCTTCGCGGGTGTGGTAGTATTCCTCGCGGTGAATGAACATCACGACGTCGGCGTCTTGCTCGATGGCGCCCGATTCGCGGAGGTGGCTTAGCCGCGGGCGGTGGCCTTCTTTGCCTTGCTCGGTTTGACGATTCAACTGGGCCAGGCAGAGCACGGGGATTTCCAATTCGCGGGCCATCGCTTTCAGGCGGCGGGCCATTTTGGCCACTTGTTCCTGACGCGGGTCGCGCGGGTCGTCGGGATTGATCAACTGCAAATAGTCGATCACGATCAGCCCGAGGTTTTTCTTGCGTTTCAGACGTCGAGCGCAGGCGGCGATTTCGGTGCAGGTCCGGGCGGGCGTGTCGTCGATGAACATCGGCGCCTTGCCCAGCTTGGCCGACGCCTCGACCAGTTTCGAGCGGTCCTCTTTCGACAGAAAACCGCTGCGGAATTTGTTGGCGTCGATCCGTCCTTGCGAGCAAAGCATACGCTGGGCCAATTCGAGGCGGGCCATTTCGAGACTGACGAACAACGTGGGCACGTTGGCGTCGATGGCCACCGATTCGGCGATGTTTGTGGCCAGAGCGGTTTTGCCCATGCTGGGACGGGCGGCCAGCACGACGAACTCGGAATTGTGCAGTCCGCCGGTCAGCTGGTCGAGGTCTTGGAAGCCGCTGGGCACGCCCTGGCCCTCGCCGCGTTCGAGCCGGGCGTCGATGCGGTCGAACGCCTCGACCAGCAAGTCGTGGATGGGCGTGATCTGGTCGGCGCTGCGCTGGTCGCGGACGGCGAAGATCTGTTCTTCGGCCCGATTGACCAGCTCGCGCGGATCGAGCGTGGGCTCGTAGGCGTCGCGCAGGATTTCGGTGCTGGCGTGGATCAGCGAACGGAGGGTCGCCTTGGCCTGGACGATTTCGGCGTAATAGACGGCGTTGGCGGCGTAGGGGACCGAGTGGACGACTTCGGCCAGATAGGCGGCGCCGCCGACCGCCTCCAGATCGCCGCCGGCTTGGAGCCGTTCGACCAACAGCGTGGCGTCGATCCGCCCGCCCTCGTCGTGCATGGCCAGCAGGTGGGTGTAGAGTCGCTGGTTGGCGTCGGCGTAGAAATCGTCGGGCCGCAGGATCAGCGCGACGTCGTCGCAGAGGTTTGGGTCCAACAGGAGGCTGCCCAAAACGCCTCGTTCGGCGTCGAGATTATGCGGCGGCAGGCGGTCCAGGATTTCGGAATTGATCCGGGCCGGCGTGCGGCTTGCGTCCGTGCGGTAGGTGGTGGCCATGGATCGCTCTCCCTCGCAACAGTCTTGTGCCGGCCGAACCGGGCGGCGAACCTCACGCCTCAATCGTCGACAATCTCGAACGCGCAACACGGGTCGCCTTCATGTCGGCAGGCGACTTGCCGGACGGGTTTTCCGACCACTTCGCTGATCATTTCCAGGTCGATGTGGCAGACGCTTCGTTGCGGGTCGGCCATGCTGAGGAACGGGCAGCTTCGTTTGTACAGCACGACGCGGCCTTCGTCGTTTTGCACGGCGTCGGCCAGCCCGCCCTCGGCCGTCAACAGGCCGATGAGTTGCTGGAGCCGCTGGACGGGTTTTCGAGCGGTCACGTTGGGTCGATAGTGGTCGGCCAGCAGTCCGCTGACCCGTTTGAGCACGTTGCCGCAGAGCGGCTCGCCGCCGAGTTCGCGGATGGCCTGCCAGATGGCGGGGACCAGCAGTTGTTGTCGGCCGGTGAACAGCAGCGAAATGGCGGTGTTGGTGGCCCGATACAAGTGTCGGGGGCGTCCTCGGCCGGAAAGCCGCTGGGTTTGACGTTCGACCAATCCGGCGGCGACCAATTCGTCGAGCTGTTCGGCGACGGCGGTGCGCGTCACGCCGGCGGCGCGAACCAACTCGGAAACGGCTTGCGGCGGAGTGCCCACCAGCAGTTTCATCAACCGCATTCCCGCTGCGGTGACCGTGGCGTTGGGCATCGGGTCACTTCCCCATCTTGCGAAGATTTTCCAGGCAGAGTTTGACGTGTTCCAACGGCGAACCGGACGTCTTTTCGTACTCGACGACGTACCATTGGGTGTCGCCGGTCGTCTCGCAGACTTCAAACACTTGGGCCCACGGCACGACGCCCTGGCCGATGACGGCGTCTTTGGGGCCGCCGAATTCCTTCAGGTGAACCGTGGCCGATTGATGCGGGAACTTTTTCAGCACGGCGACCGGATCGGCGCCGCCCTGGATGCAGTTGCCGGTGTCCAGTTGCATGACGACGTCCGGGCCGGCGTTGGTGAACAGGACGTCCCACGGAATCCGATCGGCGACGGGCTTGAAGTCGTGCTGGTGGGCATGGTAGCCGACGCGCATGCCCTGGGGCTTCAGTTGCTCGGCCAACGCGGTGAACTTTTTGGCCATGTCGAGCATCACGGCCAACGATTCCATCTTCAACGACGGAACGATGAGGAACGGATTGCCGAGGATTTGGTTGTACTCGACGGTCTGCTTGAGTTGGTCGCCGGACAAGGTTTCCATCTTGGTGTGGGTGCCGCAGCACTTCAGTCCGACGTCGTCGAGGAGTTTTCGCAGGTCGGGGGCCTTCATGCCGAAATAGCCGGCGAACTCGACGCCTTGGTAGCCCATCGCGGCGACGGCCTTCAGCGTGCCGGGGACGTCCTGCTTGATGACGGTGCGAAGCGAATAGAGCTGTAATCCGATGGGGATTTTTTTCTTGCTCGACTCGTCGGCCGATTGACCGAAAGACCATCGCGGACCGGCGGCGCTCAGAGCGGCGGCGCCCAGGCTGAACTTCAACAGGCTTCGTCGTGAGAGATTCATGGCTTCTCCTCAAGGGGTTCCGAGGCGATCGGCGGACAGGTCGCCGAAGGATGCGTGTGTCTTGAAGACTTTCGCCCAACAGGGGAAAGGAGAAGGTCAGCATAGCACGGGCGGGCGGGATCGTCCAGATGCCACGTCGCCCAACGGAGGGGGGTTTTAGGGGGGCGTAAGGCGGATGCTGCGTGTGGTCGTTGAGGCGTGCGGTCCTGTGGGCGGGGGTTTTCATGCGCCGGGTATTCGACTAGATTGTTTGGTAGGCGCATCGGTCCGACGCCGGCTTGACCGTCCGACGTCAACGGGTTCCAAGATCCCGGGCGGTTGTTGCGCTGGCGTGATCGGGAGTGTCCGGGAATCATGGCGAAAGATTTGGATTGCGTTCTTTGCGGTTCGTGCGTGGTCGACATCCTGGTTCGTCCGGTCCCCCTCGAACACCCTATTGGCGGCGGGCGTCTGCTTCATGCGGAACCGATCAACGTGACCACGGGCGGCCTCGTGTCGAACGCGGGCGTCACGATGGCCCGGCTCGGGATGCGGCCGGCCGCGTTCAGCTACGTGGGCAACGACGATTGGGCCCCGGTGATTCGGCGTCGGTATGAAAGCGAGGGCGTCGATTGTTGCGGACTGCTGACGCATCCGACCGGGGCGACCAGCACGACGGCCGTGTTGATCGACCCGAGCGGCGAGCGGAGTTTCGCCCATTGCGTCGGCGCGCCGAAGTTGATGGACAAGTCGTTGCTGCTTGGGCATTTGGACTTGTTCGCCCGAAGCCGGATGATGTTGATCGGCTATTACTCGCTGATGCCGAACTTGGAGAACGACCTGCCCGAGGTGCTGGCCGCCATCCGCAAGACCGGTTGCCAAACGGCGATCGACGCGGCGGGCGACGGCGGCGGCATGACGCCGTTGGATCGCATCCTGCCGCACGTGGACGTTTATGTGCCGAGTTACCGCGAGGGCGTCCATCAGACGGGTTTCGACGATCCTCGCAAGATGATCGACGCGTATCGTGCATGCGGCGCGCCGGGCGTGCTGGGCGTCAAGCTTGGCTCGAAGGGCGCGATGTTGAGTCCGGCGGCGGGTCAGTATATCGAGATCGACTGCGTCCGAGCGCCGGGGCCCGTGGTGGATACGACCGGCGCGGGCGATTGTTTTTTTGCCGGACTTTTGACCGGTTTGCTTCGCGGGCTGGACGTGGCCGCGGCGGGTCGTTTGGCGGCCGCCACGGGCGCGTGTTGCGTCACGGGATATGGCGCCACGGCCGGCATTCGGAGTTATGAGGAAACCGCAAAACTGGCGAACGTATAAAAATATTTTTTATCGAGCCCCTAGTCTCTAGCCCCTAGCCCCTTTTCCATGTCTCAACCTATTGCCGGCGTCTCGCCTTCGGAACTTTTGGAAGTTTCTTGTAAAGTGGTTTGGCCGACGATCGGCGCGCTTCGGGCGGGCCGGTTTGTTGGGCAACTGTCCGGGCTGCGTCTCGGATTCGGCATTTTTACGGTCGGCAATTTGCTCGCCCTGGCGACGATTCCGTTGAGTCTGGTCGTGTTTTGCTGGCAACTGATGCCGTTCGTGTGTCGTCGCTATGCGTTGACCAATCGGCGGATCATCGTGCGGAAGGGTTTGTCGGCGGTGGACGGGCCTTGGATCAGTCTCGACGATTTCGACGCGATCAAGGTCGACGTGCTGCCGGGCCAGGCGTGGCTGCACGCCGGCGACCTGGTTTTTCTGCACCACGAGCACGAGGTGTTGCGTTTGGCGGGCGTGCCTCGGCCCGAAACGTTTCGGCAGGTGTGTCTGACGGCGCATACCGCCCATCAAAGCGTTCGAGCCGTGGTCGAACGTCAGGCGTCGAGCGCCGCGTAAGGTCGCCGGCTATTGCAGGCCCGTGCTGGGATACAACGGCGTCGGATCGCTCAGCGCCGTCGTGTCGCGGCCGACGGCGCTGATGGTCGCGGGGGTCGACTCGACCGGCGGCAACCGCCGCACGACCGGTCCGGTGGCGGAATCGGTCGCTGAAACCATCGGCGTGATCGGCACCAACGGTTTTCGGTCGAGGCCCGAACGGTCGACATCGTGGGATGCGTTGCCGACGGATCCTGGAGTCGGGGACCCCTCGACAACTTGTCCTTGGTCGGACGACAGACCGGCGGCCTGTCCCACGTCAACCTTTCCGATTGCCCTGGTCGGTTGGACTTTGATCGGTTGGACCGCGGTGGCGGGAGCTTTTGTCCCCGGCTCCGACTTCCTGTCTGCCGGCGACTCTGGTTTTTTGGGGGACGTCCGTGGCGGTGTTTCGCCGAACCTCTCGGGCGTAACCATGTCCCATACCGCGGGATACCGGACCGTGTTGAACACGATCGACAAAGCGACCAACGCTAATCCCAGCAATGTGGTCGCCGACTTGGGCATATCGCTTTCCCTCTTCCTCCAAACTCACATTTCATCTGTGTGAAAAAAACATACACCGTCGTTGCGCGCTGGCAAGAAAAAAAGACGGCGAAATCCAAGAAGGACGCCGAGAGTTCAACGCAAAAAACGGCTGCGCAAAGTTGGTAAAGTTGAACGGCAACCGAACGTGAAAAGATCGGTCCGAGAGAGAAGGAAACTAGTGTGCGGTTTCACTCTCACGGTAGCGTGTTGGGCGCCATGCCCACGCTTGTCGTGGGCATGATGCGGTTTTCTCGCGGTTTCCTCATGCCCACGGCAAGCGTGGGCATGGCACCCAACCTTTTCGGCAACCGAACCTATTTAGACGGGCAGTTGCACGTCGGGCTCGCCGCGCTGTTGGAGCGATTCGGCAATCTGTGCGAGTTGTTCGGAATCGAGCGACCAGCCGCTTGCGCCGGCGGATTCGCGGATTTGCTCGGGTCGCTTTGCACCGCACAACGCGGCGGTGATGCCTGACTGATGGATGGTCCAGTTTAACACCAATTGCGTCACCGTATGGCCCGCCGATTGGGCAAGCGACTGCAAGCGGTCGACCAGGTCGTGATTCTTGCGGCGTTCTTCGCCTTGAAACATGGGATACTTGTGCCGGCTGTCGTCGGGGCCAAAGACTTGGTCGCGGCGGATTTTTCCGGCCAGCAGTCCTTTCATCAGCGGCCAGTAGACCAGCACGGCCACGTCGTGCTCGCGGCACCAAGGAAGCGTGTCCTGCTCGATTTGCCGCATCAGCATGTTGTACGCGGGCTGGTAGGCGGTCAGCGGGCATTCCCGCGAAAATTCCTCAAGCTGCGCGAGATTCACGTTCGACGCGCCGACGGCCAACGTTTTGCCTTCTTCGAGCAGCCGCCGCAACGCGCCGGCCGACTCGGCCACCGGAACGTTCGGATCGGGCGCGTGCAGGTAGAGCAATTCGACCCGATCGGTCTTCAAGCGGCGCAGACTTTCCTCGCATTCTCTGCGCAAGGTGTCGGGCCGGGCGTCGTGGATTTGATAGCTGGCGGGTCCGCAATGCAGTCCGCATTTGGTGGCGATGACCATCTGATCGCGTCGGCGTCCGACGGCCCGGGCGATGAGCCGTTCGCTTTCGCCGTTGTGGCCATACATATAGGCTGTGTCGAGATGGTTGACGCCCAAGTCGAAACACGCCTCGATGGCAGCGATGCTTTCGTCGTCGTGGACGTTGGGGCTGCTCATGCCGGCGATCGGCCAACAGCCCATCGCGATTTCCGAGACGACAAGGTTCGTCGAGCCGAGGGGGCGATAGTTCATGGTGTTGAGGTTGCCATGGTTGGGCAGCAATCCGAAGGACAATCGTCGGGCCAGGGGCCGTCGGGCCCCAGGGCGGATCGCGGTGAGGTTGGGTCAAGTCGCTCGACGATCAACTCGCGAATCATCCGTACAAATCGCGGATGATTGCCCACCACGGCCGCGCGCGTCATGTTCAGGCCCAGCGCGTCGCATTGTTGTTGGGCCTCGACGTCCAGATCGTAGACGACCTCCATGTTTTCGGCCAAAAAACCGATCGGCGCGACGACGACGTCTTCGGCATGTTCCACCTCGCACACGTGTCGCAGCGTGTTGCTCAGCTCCGGCCCAAGCCACGTTTGCGACGGCGGCCCGCTGCGGCTTTGAAACGCCAGTCGCCAGGAAAGCGCCGGCCGATCGTTCAAGATCTTGGCCGCTTGTTCGGCCGCGAGTTGGCACGATTGGCGAACTTGCCGCTCATAGGGGCAGCGGTCCGCCATGGACGTCGGGATGCTATGGGCGGTGAACACCAACGGGGCGGCGGATCGTTGTTTCGGCGGGAGCGATCGGAGCGACGCAGCCACGCGATCGGCCGTCGCTTCAAGGAAGCCCGGATGGTTGTAGAAGAGTCGGAGCTTGTCGATCGACGGCGCGTCGGGGCCCGCTTGCTGCCGGGCGCGTTCGAGGTCCTCGCGGTATTGCCGGCAGCCGGACGGAGAACCGAACGCCGAGGTGACCAGTGCCAGCGCGCGTCGGACGCCGTCGTCGGCCATTTGACGCACGACGTCGGTCAGCAGGGGATGCCAATGGCGATTGCCCCAGTAGACCGGCAATTGCGGTCCGTGCGCGTTCAGCTCGGCGACCAGCGACGTCAACAGCGATCGATTCTGCGCGTTCAGCGGACTGACGCCGTCGAACCGTTCGTAATGGCGCGCCACCTCGATCAACCGTTCGGGCGGGATGTTTTTCTTGTCGCGCACGACATTTTGCAAAAACGGCGCCACGTCGTCGGGGCCTTCGGGTCCGCCGAACGAGACCAGCAGCAGGGCGTCGTAGGGTTCGGGCGTTTTGGGATTCATGTTACATCAGCAGTTGGCGGAATTCCGTTTCGCTGAGCACCGGAACGCCGAGCTCTTGGGCCTTCGTCCGTTTGCTGCCGGCGTTGGCTCCGGCCACGACGTAGTCGGTTTTTTTGGAGACGCTCGACGCGGCGCGGCCGCCGTGTTGGACGATGAGATCTTCGATCTGATCGCGGGTAAAATGTTCGAGCGTGCCGGTCACGACGAGCGTTTTGCCCTCCAGCCGCCGCGAGCCGCCGACTTGGGCCGCCGCCTGCATTTGGACGCCTTGCGATTTCAGGTCGTCGATCGTTTTTCGGCCGAACGGGCTGTGCAGATAGTCGAACACGCTTTGGGCGATGATCGGCCCGATCTCCATTGTGGCGCTCAGTTGCTCGACGTCGGCGGCCACGAGCGCGTCCATTGTTCCAAAGCGTTCGGCCAGCACCGCGGCCACGCGCGCGCCGACGTGGCGGATGGCCAGGGCGTTCAACAGTCGGGCCAGTCCGCGGGTTTTGCTCGCCTCGATGCCATCCAACAGGTTGTCGACCGACTTGCGGCCGAGCCGTTCCATGTTCAAGAGCCGATCCTGCCGCTGTTCGAGGCGGTACAAGTCGCCGTAGTCGCGCACCAGCCGGTCGCCCACCAACTGGTCGACCAGCTTGTCGCCCAGTCCTTCGATGTCCATCGCGTTGCGGCTGGCGTAGTAGCGGATTCGCTCTTTGAGCTGGGCCGGACACTCCGCGTTGGGGCAGCGGATGTACACGCCGCCGGGGTCTTGGACCAACGTGTGGCCGCACTCGGGGCATTTTGTGGGGAAGCTGAACGCCGGCAACGCCGTCTCTCGCAGGTGTTTTTCCACGCGGACGATGTGCGGAATGATCTTGCCGGCCTTTTCCACGACGACGGTGTCGCCGATCCGGACGTCTTTGCGCTGGATTTCGTCGGCGTTGTGCAGACTCGCCCGACTGACCACGGTGCCGGCCAATTCGACCGGTTCCAGATCGGCCACGGGCGTGATCGCGCCGGTTTTGCCCACCTGTACGCGGATGTCGTTCAGTCGGGTCGTGGCCTCATATTTTTCAAACTTATAGGCGATGACCCAGCGGGGACATTTCGCGGTGCTGCCCAATCGCTCGCGCTGGTCGAAACGATTCACTTTCAACACCAGCCCGTCGATCTCAAAATCCAACTCGTGCAGCCGCTCGATCAACTGCTCGCAATGGTCGACGGCCGCATCGAACGACTCGAAACACTCGACGCACGGCGTGGGCGGCAATCCGTAGCCTCGCATCTGTTCGAGAAACTCCATGTGGGTGCGAGCCGTCAGGACCGACGTGTCGCCGACGCTGTGGCAGAAAAATCGTAGACGGCGCTCGGCGCACACGCGCGGGTCGAGCTGTCGGACGCTGCCGGCTGTGACGTTCCGAGTGTTGGCGAACGGCGGCTCGCCCCGCTGTTGCTGCAATTGGTTGAGCAGCACCAGATCGGAGTTGGTCATGTAGATTTCGCCGCGCACTTCGAGCAACGGTGGGACGTTTTGGCCGGTCAAACGGAGCGGGATGTCGCGGATCGTGCGCACGTTGTGCGTGATGTCGTCGCCCGTGCGTCCGTTGCCGCGCGTGACGCCGTGGGTGAGCAGCCCGTCTTCGTAGATCAGCGACGCGGCGACGCCGTCCACCTTCAACTCGACGACCCACTGGATCGGCTCGCCCGGCAGCAACTTCGCCACGCGCTGGCCGTATTGTTTCAGTTCGTCGAGGCTGTAGGTGTTTTCGATCGACAGCATCGGCACGCGGTGCACGTAGGGCGTCAATCCTTCGACGGGCCGATCGCCGATCCGTTGCGTGGGGCTGTCGGGCGTGACCAACTCGGGATGTTCGGCTTCGAGCCGCTTGAGCCGCTCGACGAGCCGATCGTATTCGAGGTCGGAGATGTCGGGCGCGGCCTCGACGTAGTATTTCCGATCGTGTCGGGCGATCTCATCGCGGAGTTTTTGGAGTTCGGAGAGCATCGGTGGTCGGTGGCTAGTGGTCGGTGGCCAGTGCGGAACATTTTAGTCAAGGACACTTGCGCGTCACCGCCTGTTGAGACTCCGACAGAACAGGCCGATTTTTTACGTAAAAACGCAACGTTGATTGGAATCCATCGGATTGGTTGCTGGCCACCGACCACCGGCCACTGGCCACTTCTTTCTTCACCCGTCGCAACCGCAGGCGGCGACGCACACGTCGCGGACGCCTCGCAGCGGATGCGGAATCAGACACAGAAACTTCAGCGTGCCCGTGCCCGTGTTGCGAAACTGGTGCAACTCGTTGGGCGGAATGAAAACAGCCGCGCCTTGTTGCACCGGTTGTTCGCGGTCGCCGCCAAACACCGCGGCTTCGCCTTCCAAGATAAACGCCTCGTGTTCGTGCGCGTGCGAATGTTTCGGCGTGTGGCCGCCGGGCGCGATCTCAAAAAGCCGCATCGAGAAACTCGGCGCGGCGTCGTTCGGACCGATCAAACAGCACATCCGGCATCCGACGGCATCCGACGAATCGACCGGCGCGGTTTCGACGCGCTGACAAGGAAGAATCTTCATGGGACATGGCCTCCGACGCAATTATATCACACTGCATCGCGCGAAAAAAACCCCGAGGCAACGACTCCCAGCGCCGAATCAGCCCCCGACGAGGAGACTCAAACCGTCGTTGACCTCGAGGTCATAACCACTCTTCTATCGCAGAGCCCGGCATTCTGTCAAGAGGGAGCGTTGCCATGGGGGCCGTTCAACGTATTGTGGACCAGGAGTTCAAACTGCCGGCCGCGTTGTTGGAAGTTGCGAAACTGATCTGTGCTTGCGCAGGCCGGCGAAAGAACGATCGCGTCGTTCGGCATCGAGCGGGACCAACACCAGCGGGTCGCCTCGGCCATCGTCTCCATTGCGGCGACGGGAAACGTAGGCGCGAGATCTTGGAGAAGTTGGAAAAGTTCGTCGCGCACCGATCCAAACAGCGCCGCGCCTCGGGCTCGGGCGACGATTTCTTCGGCCAGCGGACGAAAACAAAAACCCTTGTTTTTGCCGCCCGCGACGAGCCAAATTGGGCCGTCGAGCGATCGCAACGCGGCGAGGGTCGACTCGGGCGTGGTGGCGGTCGAATCGTTGTAAAAACGCCGCCCGTCCACCGTGGCAAACCATTGCAGACGCTGCGGTAAACCACGAAAACGCTCCAAGCCTTGGCGAATGTCCGATGGCTTGCAACCGGCCGCCCGAGCCGCCGCCGCCGCGCAGGCCGCGTTGATCCGATTGTGCAGGCCCGGCACTTGGAGCGTCGGCAATGGGTCCAACTCGGGCACGGCGACCCATTCACCGCGAACGATCGGCGTCCAACCGGCCGTCGCTGCGTCGTATGGGTTCAGAACGGCGAAATCTTGTCGCGTCTGCTCCAAAAACATTCGCTGCTTGGCGGCGACGTAGTCGGACAGGCTCGGATGCCAGTCCAAATGGTTTGGTGTGCAGCCGGTGACGACCGCGACGTGCGGCATTCGCACGGTCGGCGAGAAATGCCAAAGCTGAAAGCTGCTGATTTCCAGCACGACCCAATCGTCGGGGCCGATCGTGGACAATCGGTCGAGCAGGCTGCCGCCGAGATTGCCGCCCAGAAAAACGCGACGGCCCGCCGATTCGAGAATCGACGCCGTCATGGCCGCCGTGGTGGATTTGCCGTTGCTGCCGGTGACGCCGACGATCGGGGCGCGGCAGTTTTCGATGAACAGTTCCAACTCCGTGACGAATCGAGCGCGGCCCGATCGCGCCTGGTGCAACCATGGGCTGGTCGGATGCACCGCCGGGTTGACGACGATCAGGTCCGCCTCTAAAAAATCTTCCGCGCGATGGCCGCCCAAGTGATAGGCCGCGATCGGCACGTCGGCCAATTGTGCAAGCGAATCGGCCAGCACATCGGGCCCGGCCTGATCGGTCACGGTGACTTGAGCGCCCTCGTGAGCGAGCCATCGAGCCGCCGCCAGCCCGCCGCCAAAATGACCAAGTCCCCAAATCGTCGTTCGCAGCCCGCGATAGTTCATCTTCGGTAGTAAAGCGGAGAGCGGGTCGGCCGGGAAGGGGGTGGAGTTCTTCTTCGCTTCCGCCCTCACCCTTCCCTCTCCCGGCGGGAGAGGGGATTTTTTGGCCTTTTGGCCATATTTTTTCTTGAGCTTGACATTTTTGAAGCCATCCGTATACTGTACTATAACCCTAGTACAGGTGCCGTATGTTTTTCCGGATTGATTTCAGCAACGAACTGGCCATTTACGAGCAGGTGGTCCGTCAGATCGTGTTTGCCGTGGCCGGGCGTCTGCTTCGGGAAGGCGAGATGATTCCCTCGGTCCGCGAGCTGGCTCGGGAGTTGACCATCAATCCGAACACCGTGGCCCGGGCTTATCGCCAGTTGCAGGACGACGGCGTGTTGGCGTCGGTTCGCGGCACGGGTCTGATTGTGGCCGAAGGGGCTGCCACGCGATGCCGTCAGCGACGCTTGGAATTGATTCGCCAGCGGCTTGCCCAGGTGTTCGAGGAGGCTCGGCACAGCCGGCTCGACGCCCAAGAGCTTCGGCAGTTGGTCGAGGAGGAGTTTTTTCGAGGGGAAGGCCAAGATCGGTCGGCGGGAGAATAATCGGTTGGCGGTTGTGCATTTGTCACGGGCTATCAACAGGACCTTATCATGACCTCAGTCATCCAACTGGATCAGCTTACCAAGCGTTTTGGACATGAAACGGCGCTCGACCGGGTTTCGGTGGATGTGCCGCCGGGCGTGGTGTTTGCCTTGCTGGGCGAAAACGGGGCGGGCAAGACCACGGCCATTCGCATCATGCTCGGGCTGGCCGAGGCCAACTCGGGTCGCGCGGAGGTGTTGGGGCTCGACAGCGGTCGGCAGGGATTGCAGATTCGTCAGCGGGTCGGCTACGTGCCCGAGCGGCCGACGCTCTACCAGTGGATGACGGTCGAGGAGATCGGCTGGTTCACCGCGGGATTTTACGGCCCGGGCTTTTTGGCGGAATACAGAAATCTAGCCAGCCAATTCGGCCTTCCACCCCAAAAGAAACTAAAAACGCTGTCGAAGGGGATGACGGCCAAGGTGGCGTTGTCGCTGGCGTTGGCCAACCGTCCGGAGTTGCTCCTCTTGGACGAGCCCACCTCGGGCCTGGACGCGATGGTGCGTCGCGAGTTTTTGGACAGCATGGTCGATCGGGCGGCGCAGGGACAGACCGTGTTTCTGTCGAGCCATCAGATCGGCGAGGTGGAGCGGGTGGCCGACATCGTGGCCATTTTGCGTCACGGCCGGCTGCTGCTGGTCGAACCGCTCGAGGAGCTGAAACGTCAGGTGCGGCGCTGGACCGTCACGTTCCGAGACCAGGCGGCGGTCGTGCCCGAGCTGGGCGACGCGGTGCTTTCGGAGCGTCGTCAGTCGCGGCAATGGCAGGCCCTGGTGCGTGGCGGCGACGCGGAGTTGGCCCGACTCCGGGCCGACGTGTCGATCGAGTCCGTCGAATGCGAGACGGCCAGTTTGGAAGACATTTTTCTTGCTTATATGGGGAAGTAGGGGACAGGAAACAGGGACGAGGGGATAGGGGCGAGGGGCGAATGGGCGAAAACTGAAAAACAAGGCTTAGCGGCGAACCACCATGTCGACGCACGCAATTTTTTGGCGAACTGTTTGGAAGGAATACCGTCTGCAACGGGCGCTGTGGATCGCCATGGCGCTGATGACCGTTGCGTTGCAGTGGGTGTTTTTTGAGACGTTTTCGCGGGTGAACAGTCCGCTGTTCTTGTTTTGGACCGCCGCGGGACTGCCGGCGTTTTATTTGCTGGGCAGCGGGGCGATGTTGTTCGCCGGCGAGCGGGAAAACGGGACCTTTGAGGTGCAACGTTCGTTGCCGACGCGCGCGGGGACGGTGTTTTGGGGCAAGGTGGTTTTTTCGATGGCCAGCGCTGCGATGGTGCTTGGCGTGGCGTCCGTGTTGGCGTTTGCCTTGAGCGGTTGGACGTTGCATCCGCCGCAGGGTTTTAGTCCGTTGGCCGTGTTGGTGGTTTTTGGGTTTTGGGGCGTCGAATTGTTCGTCTGGTCGGTGTTGTTTTCGCTTCGGACGGGCCAGGTGCTTTTGTCGGCGGTGCTGGGCATTGCCGTGGTCTCGGTCTACTTGCACCTGTTGTCGCTGACGCTCAGCCCCGACGCGATCACGTATGGTTATTGGCTGGCGATGCCCTACCGTGCGGCGATTGCGGCGGTGGTCGCGCTGATCGACGTCTGGCTGGCGATGCGATGGTTTGACGAAAAACGTTCGCGGCGGCAGGGTGTTGATTCGAAGGTTGCGACGGACGTCATGCCCGGATGGTTTTACGACGATCCTTCTCCGGGCCGGATAGCGATGGTTGGCCGATTGTTGTGGCTGCACGTTCGGCAATCGGGCGGGCCGGCGGCGGTGCTGTATGTGGTCTTTTTTCTGCTGGCTGCGTTTCCGCCGGATATGCTGGTTTTGCCGCATTATGGGAACCCGTTGGCCCAAAGCATTGCCCAGCAGCCGCTGTTGCTCTTGGCGTTCGCCTGTGTGCCCGTGTTCGGGATGTTGGCATTCTCGTCCGATCAAGTGCGGCGACGGTATCGTTTTTTGGCCGATCACGGCGTGACGCCGCGTTGGGTGTGGTGGAGCGGGCAAGCGTCGCTGATGCCGCTACTGATGGTAGTGCTTCCTGTGTTGCTGTACTTTGTCGATCACCCCTTGGCTCAGCAACGTCTGACGGACGCCATGCGTTGGCAACACGCAGGCTGGCCGCAGTATTGCATTCCGACGGCCGATTCCTCGATTTTCGATTTTTCGCCGGCGTTTCTTTTCACGGTGGGTTACGTGGTTTTCGGATTTGCGGCCGGGCAGTGCTGCGCGATGTTTCTTCGTAGCCACGTGTTGGCCGGGCTGTGCAGCGTGCTTGCAACCGGCGTGTTGGCCGTTTTTTGGTGGATGGTCCTGTTGTTTCAGATTCCTTGGAGTTGGTCGGCGTTGCCGATCTTGCTCGGACTGATTTTGGCCAGCCGACTACGGACTCGCGATTGGTTGATCGAACGAAACACCTGGCGATCGTGGTGGCGGCCGGCCGCAGCAATCGTGATTCCGATCGCTGCGGTGCTGACGGCCGTGTCGTTGTATCGAATTTATCAGATTCCCTACGTCGACCTCGGGCCTCTCGAAAAAGAATTGCCGCGTCCGCTCACGGTGAAAGAGCAGGTATCGCTCAATGCCTATGCGAAACATCTTGGGAAAGGCAAAAACCTGGACGAGGAATCGCGGAAGGATTTGGCGGTGATCGGCCTGGCCTTGCGATATCGGAATTGGCTGCCGGATGTAGGGCTGCTCTTTGAACAAGAAGCCTACGATCGTTTGATTCAGTGGTCGGTTCGGCCGGGACAGACGCCCGAACGGCTGCTGGCCGTCGAACGACAGTTGGCCAAACAGACGGCTCACGATTCGCTGATCGGGTCGATCCAGGTCCGCTACGGCGTTCTTTGGCGGGCGCTGCACGACGATTTTACGATGCTCGGTCGGATCGGGACAAAGGACCCGTTGCCATTGACGACCTTGCTCTGGATGCGCGTGCCGTGGGAGCGTGAGCGGGCGTTGCGATTGCTGAAGTTTCAGACGTATTGCGAGCTTCGCGGCTTGGCGGATCTCAAGTCCGGTTCGGTTGTTTGCGTGGGCCCGAACGATTTTCAAAAGATGCGTCGTTGGCAGACAAAATTGGAACCGTTGAAGGAATCGGAACTGCTCTACGTGCTCCGTGAACAACTGGGACTGCCGGCCATCTATCGCGATGAGTTCGCTCGATTTTACAGTTGGCCCGACAACACATTGTTGGCCCGACGTCTTCTGTTCAATCAGACGTATCGTCGGGCGACGCAGTTGATTTTGGCCTTGGAGGCTTGGAAGCTCCAACACGGCTCGCTGCCGAAAACACTCGACCCGTTGGTCGGCCCCTGTCTGGATCGATTGCCCGACGATCCGTATTCCCACCGACCGTTTTTGTATTTTCCCAAGGGCGCGTCGGCCTCGCTGTCTTGGAAGCCAAACTACTACACCAAGCTGCAATCTTTGCCGGCCAAGTCGCCGTTTCTTTGGTCCACGGGACCGTATGTTCAGTATGCGCCCTGGGATCCCTCGAAAAACAACATGGTGGACGACTATCGGATTGTTTTGCGTCCATGGGAAATCTATGGTCTGCCGCCTGGGCAACAGTCGCGACGCCCGACGTCGGAGCAAGACGTTTTGTCGTCCGGCCGTGTGTTTCCGATTCCGTAAGGTCGATCGCCGGCGGGGTGGCGTCTTGTGGAGACTCCCAGACGCCTCTGGTGGCTTGGGCGACGCGTGATACAATAGAAAAACGCGTTGTACGCCACCCTGTCGCGGTCCGGCTTCATGGATATCTCGACTCTGCGCCAATATCTCGACGACCCTTACGCCGCCGGCGTGTGGCTTTGCCGGTTGGGGCTGGTCGACGTGCGTCGCGCCCATGGCAATCTGCTGGGCATGGCCGAGGCCGGGGTGCCGTTGGACCTGTTGGCCGTCGTCGGCGAGCAGCTCGAAAAACACCTGCCCGGCTGTGCGGATCCCGACATGGCCCTGCACAATCTCGAACGATTCGTCCGGGCGTCGCGCAATCCTTTGTCGGTCGGCACGTTGTTCGAGCGCGATCCGCACGCGCTGCCCACCTTGTTGCAGATTTTTTCGACCAGCCAGTATTTGAGCGATCTGTTGGCGGTCGATCCCGAGAGTTTTGATCTGCTGCGATTGACCGAGGGGCAGGCGGTGGCTCGGCTGTCGCTGGTCGAGGAGCTATCGGCTGAGATCGCGGCGTTGGAGCACGAGACGGCCGTGTTGCGGGCGCTGCGGCGGTTCAAACGGCGCGAGACGCTGCGGATCGCGTATGCCGACATCGTGCGCGAGCAATCGCTCAAAATCGTCACCGAGCAGATTTCGTATGTGGCCGATGCGATCGTCGAGGCGGCGTTGCGGGCCGCATGGCGCAAGGTGCAGTCGCAGCGCGGCGCGCCGCGGCGGCCCGACGGCCAACCGGCGCGGTTCGTCGTCTTGGGCATGGGCAAGCTCGGCGGGTTGGAGCTGAACTATTCGAGCGACATCGATCTGATTTTTTTGGCCGAGACCGAGGGCCGCACCGAGGGCGGGCGGACGATCTCGAACGCCGAGTTTTTCGACCTGGTCGCTCGGGAGATCGTGCGGTTGTTGACCGAGATGACGGAGTTGGGCTCGGCCTATCGGGTCGATTTGCGATTGCGGCCTGAGGGTCAGCGCGGCCCGATGGTGGCGGACGTGCAGTCGGCGCTGAGCTATTACGACAATCGCGGGCGGACCTGGGAGCGGCAGGCGTACATCAAGGCCCGGACGATCGCCGGCGATCTGTCGCTGGGCGGCGAGTTTTTGGAGACGCTGGGTCCGTGGATCTATCGGCGCTATTTGAGCCACGCCGACATCAGCGGCATCAAGGCCCTGAAGCGGCGGATCGAACAATTGACCGACGACGTGGGCGGCGGCGCTCGGGACGTGAAAACCGGCCGGGGCGGCATCCGCGACGTCGAGTTCGTCATTCAATTTCTGCAACTGCTCAACGGCGGCGACCTGCCCGAGCTGCGGACCGGCAACACGCTCGAAGCGCTGCGGCAGCTCGAGCACGTCGGATGTTTGACCAATTTGGAGTGGTCGATTCTCGAACAGAATTATTCGTTCCTGCGGAAGATCGAGCATCGGTTGCAGATCATGCTCGACTTGCAGACGCACCTGCTGCCGGAGAATCGCGACGAGTTGCGGAAGCTGGCGCTGCGGATGGGCTACGCGACCACCGAGGAGCAGTCGGCGCTCGAGGCGTTTTTGGACGATTATCGGGCCAAGACCGAGTTGAACCGCAAAATCCTCGACCATCTGCTGCACGACGCTTTTCACGACGATCAACAGTCGCAGGCCGAGGTGGATTTGGTGCTCGACCCCGACCCGCCCGAGTCGCGGATCGTCGAGGTGTTGGGCAAATATCCGTTCCGCGACGTTCGGCAGGCGTATCGCAACTTGATGTCGCTGGCCGAGGAGCGCATCCGATTTTTGTCGACGCGTCGCTGCCGGCATTTTTTGGCCGCGATCGCGCAGCCGCTGTTGTCGGCCATCGCCGCAACGGCCGACGCGGACTCGACGCTGGTCAATCTGGACAAGGTGAGCGATTCGCTGGGCGGCAAGGGCGTGTTGTGGGAGCTTTTTAGCTTCAATCCGCCGAGTTTGCGGCTGTACGTGGAGTTGTGCGCGTACAGTCCGCACCTGTCGGGCATTTTGACGAGCAACCCGGGCATGATCGACAGCTTGATGGACAGCCTGGTGTTGGACAAGCTGCCGACGTTGGAGCAGATGCGGCAGTGGCTGGCCGAGTTGTGCCGCGGGGCCGAGGACATCGATCCGATCTTGCATAGTTTCAAGAACGACCAGCAACTTTGCGTGGGCGTGCGCGACATTTTGGGCAAGGAGGACGTGCAAGCCACGACCGGCGCGTTGTCAGACATCGCCGAGGCGTGTCTCGGGCAGATCGCCGAGACGGAATACGAACGGCTGGCCGCGCGGTTCGGACGGCCTTGCGTGGAAGAGGGCCATCGGGCGGGCCGGCCGTGCGAGATGGTCGTGTTGGCGCTGGGCAAGTTCGGCGGCCGCGAGATGAACTACCACAGCGACTTGGACGTTATCTTTCTGTACGAGGCCGACGGCCACACTGCGACGCCGCCCGACGCGGCCGTTCGAGCGACCACGACGAATCAACATTTTTTCAGCGAGTTGGGCCAACGGATCATCAAGACAACGACGCGGATGAGCGGCTTTGGGCGGCTCTACGAGATCGACGCCCGATTGCGTCCGACCGGCCGCAGCGGCGCGTTGGCCACGACGTTCGACGAGTTCGCCCGGTATTTCGCCGAAGGGGGCGGGCAACTTTGGGAGCGGCAGGCGCTGTGCAAGGCCAGGGCCGTGTACGGATCGCCGTCGGCCGTCAAGGCGGCGGTGTCGGTCGTGGGCAGGGCGGCGTTTTCGCATCGGTGGCGGCACAAGGACGCCGTCGAAATCCGGCAGATGCGGCGGCGCTTGGAAGAAACGGCCGCGTCGGCGGGCGACTTGAAACGCGGGCCCGGCGGGTTGGTCGACGTCGAGTTTCTCGTGCAAATGCTCCAACTGAAACACGCCCGGGGCAATCCGGAACTGCGGTCGCCGAACACGCTTGACGCGCTGGCGGCGCTGCGGCGCGCGGACTTGCTCCGTGCGGACGACTACACGCAATTGAACGCGAACTATCGGCTGCTGCGGACGATCGAGAGCCGGCTGCGGCTGATGAACTCGACGGCCCGGGACCAGTTGCCGCAAGACTCGGTGGAGTTGACGAAGCTGGCCAATTTGCTGCACTATCCGAGCCGCGAGGAACTGCTGACGGACTACGAAACGGCGACGCGGCGGATCCGCGGGCTGTTCGATCGGATTTTCGACGAGACGTGATTTTCTCGGGAAAACATGCCCACGGCAAGCGTGGACATGGCGCCCAACCCGCTACAGCGAGAGGGCGGCCGCGGTCAGTCGTCGCGGGCCAAGTCGTCGGCCCAGCATTCGATGAGCGTGGTCTGGTTGGCGTTGCGGTCGATCTGTTCGAGCGCGTCGAGGCAGCGTTCCAGACGGGCGGCGGTCCGGTCGCTCATCGTGGCGTCGCATGGCTCGCGCAGTCGGCGGCGATAAAACTCGACGGCCATGCCGATCACCTGCCGCAAGCGGGCTCGACGCGCCGACGCCTCTTTGCCGGCCTGATCGACGAACGTCGACACCGTGTGGCCCAGCTCGACGCTTTCGAGCATGGGCTTCGAGAGTCGCTCGACCATCGCGTCGCGGAACGACCAAAGTTCGCCGTCCGATAGATCGCGGGCCCGCTCCAGACTGCCTTCGCTGTGCTGCGCGAGCCGATGGGCCTCGGCCGGGTCCGCCGTCAGTCCGCTGGACAACACGAGTCGTTCGACCACGTCGAGCGGCAGCGGTTGAAACCGGATCAATTGGCAGCGGGAGCGGATCGTCGGCAATTGTTTGGCCGGGCTGGTGCCAATCAGGATCAACACGGATCGGGGCGGCGGCTCTTCGAGCGTTTTCAGCAGGGCGTTGGCGCCTTCGGGATTCAAAAAGTCGGCGTCGTCGATGATGGCGATTTTTCGTCCGCCGAGGCTCGGTTTCAGGGATAAATTGTGGCACAGGCCCTCGCGGCGCCGATGCTCGCGTTCGCCGATCAGCAGCTCCAGCGGCAGGAACGATTTGTCGTCCGGCTTTGAGACGACGTCCACATCGGGATGCGTTCCGGCGGCGATCTGCAAACACGACGGGCACGCGCCGCAGGGGTCCAACGCCGTCTCGGGCCGCGTCGTGCAGAGCATCGCCTGGGCCAGCTTCAACGCGAAGGTGCGTTTGCCGACGCCCGGCGGACCGACGAACAAGAAACTGCTGGCCAATCGTCCGCGGCCGATCGCCCGGCGAAACTCTTCGACCACGTCGTCGTGTCCGTCAATTCCGTGCCAAGCCATTTTGGAGTCGAGTGGAGAGGGTGAGGTCGAAGGGTGCGAGGACGGACGTTTTGTTTTTAACCCTGTTTTCCAACGATTTTTCGGATTTCCGCCTGCACCTCGTCGATGGACCGCGTGGCGTCGACGACAAAGATGGCGTCGGGCGATTTTTGGGCCTCGGTCAAAAACCCCTCGCGCACTCGGGCGTGAAAGGCCGCGCCTTGCAATTCCATGCGGTCCAACGGCCGTTGAATTCTTGCGGCGGCAGCCTCGACCGGCATGTCGAGCACGATGGTCGCGTCGGGCAGCAGCCCGCCGGTGGCCACGCGGCCCACTTGCCAAAGCGTCGGGACGTCGAGCCCGCCGGCGTAGCCTTGATAGACCACGTTGGCCAGCAGGTAGCGATCGCAGAGCACGGTCTTGCCTTGGTCCAAGGCGGGGCGGATGACCTGCTCGACCATTTGGGCCCGGGCCGCCATGTACAACAGCATCTCGCTGCGGCGGTGAATCGCCAGGTCGTGACGATTGAGCAGCAGGTGGCGCACGGCCTCGCCCAACGGGGTGCTGCCGGGATCGCGGCACAAAACCACCGGACGGCCTTGCTGCTCGAGCCAAGCGGCGAGCAACTTCAATTGGGTGGACTTGCCGGCGCCGTCGCCGCCGTCGATGGAAATAAATTGGGCGTTCATTCGAGGTTCCAGGGAATGGTAGGAAGATACCGCGCCGGCCATTTGGTCGCCAGGGCCGTATCCCAGGGGGGATTGCTTTTGCCGTTCCCCCTATTGAACGGAATCCGGCTAAGTTTTATACTGAGGGGTTCTGGATAATTTCTTTTGTTTCCCCGATGACCTCACGAGAGCACAAATGAATCCACGCGACTCAAAATACGGCAAGTTCGCCTTGGTCCAAGAGATGCTTGAGACGCCGGGCGTGATTGAGAAACTCGATTTGCAGGAGGCCGCCGAGGCCGCCAAGACGATTCGACAGACCGGTCGGCTGTTTTTGACGGGCGAGGGTTCGAGCCGCATCTTTCCGGCCAAGAATTTGATCTGCGAAATCCTGCGGCAGGGGTTGCCGTTGAGCGTCGCCACCGAGGGCGCTCGGCAGTCGCATGAATACGACCTGAGCGGTTTCGCCGTTTTCGGGGCCAGCAACAGCGGACGCACGAAAGAGTTGATCTCGCTGTTCACCCAGTTGGGCAAGCAAGGCCACAAGAAGCGATTCGGGTTGACGGCCAACAGCCCGTGCTTGCTGGAAGAAGTGACCGATCGCTGCTACACGCTCGGCTGCGGCAAGGAGAACGCGGTGGCCGCGACCAAAAGCGTCGTGGAGCAGGCGTTGGTGTATCGGTCGCTGTTGTTGCCGTGGGAGAACGGCTCGCCGATGGCGGCCCAACAGTCCGCGGCGGCCCAAAAGGCCCGGGAGGTTTTGGAGGCCGAGTTGGACCCCGCGTTGATCGCCAAGTTGGCCAAGGCCCCGATGTTGTATTTCGCCGGCCGCAACAACGGCGTGGCCGAGGAATTGACGCTCAAGACGAACGAGATCACGCACAAGAAGAGCGATTACCTCGAAGGCACCTACGCGGTCCACGGCGTCGAGGAGGTGATGCGGTCCGACGAAGTGGTGATCGTGGTCGACCCGTTCCCGGCCGAAGTGGACAAGTTCAAAAAATCGCTGGTCGACGGCGTGGGCATGACGGTGATCGCCATTTCGGATCAAGAGACGTCGCTGCCGACGATCCGCATTCCTCGCGTGGAGGGCTATCAGACGGTGCTGCAATTGCTGGCCGGCTGGAACATTTTGGTGCACGTCGGCGTGGCGTTGGGCATCAACCTGGACAAGGCCGAGCGGGCTCGAAAGATCGGCAACGAATTCACCGGCGGGTGAGAACATTCTTAAGTTGGTATCAAGGGACTCGACGATCATGTCGGATTGCATTCGATTTTTGCGGCGCGGGGAGAACGGCGTTTCAGCGACGTCGAAGATTGCGGAGTTGTTTCCGGATTGGCGGGGCGCGGACGAGCGTTGGATGTTCGTCTCGCCGCACGACGACGACGTAGTGATCGGCGCCGGGCTGACGTTTCAGGTGGGGCTGGCCGTCGGGGCGTCGGTGCACGCCGTGGTGGTCACCGACGGCCGGATGGGCTACTGCCGATTCGAGCAGCGGCGGAGCATCATCAAAATTCGCCGCGAGGAGACCGAAAAAGCGTATGAAATCCTCGGGTTGCCGGCGGATCATCTGCGGTTTCTGGAATGTCCCGACTGCAATTTGAACGCCTATCGCGGGCGTCACTTCACGACGATTGGCGCGCCGACGGAGATTGAAGGGGCGGGCGGAATGCAAAACGCGCTGACGTACGCCTTGCGGCAAGTGCGTCCGAATCGGGTGTTTCTGCCTACGCACGCCGATCTGCATCCGGACCATCAGATCGTCCACGAGGAGACGCTCATCAGCCTGTTCCACGCGCAGGGCAACATCTGGCCGGAGCTGGGCGATCCGATCGCTGAGGTGCCGAAGGTTTACGAGTTCGCCTGCTATTGCGATTTCCCCGAGCCGCCGCAGATTCGGGTGGAGGCGACGCCGCTGATGTTGGAGGCCAAGCTCGACGCGATTCGGGCGTTCGCCAGCCAGGAGCAGATCGAAACGGTCGTGGCGATCCAGCGCGAGGCGGGAGCGATCGAGTATCTGCGCGAGTTGGGATTCCATTTCTACAATCCCGCACAGTATCACGCGATGTTCGCGGGGGCGTCGTGATGGCGGCGAAGGTCTGCTATTTGGGCGACGATTTTTTGACCGGCGCGGCGGGCTATCTGGCTGCGATCATGCTGCATTACGGCATGGAGTTCGACTACGTGCCCAGCGCCGAGTCGCCGCCTGAGGGTTTTTTGGACCGTGCCTATGCGTTGTACGCCGTGAGCGACTATCCGGCCCGGCGTTTCGGCCAGCCGGCCATGCGGCACGTGGTCGAGTGCGTCGATCGCGGGTCGGGGTTGCTGATGCTGGGCGGCTGGGAGAGTTTTTTTGGCCGGTTGGGCGAGTATCACGAGTCGCCGCTGGCCGACGCGCTGCCGGTCGAAATCGCTCGGGCGGACGACCGCACGAACTGCGCGCAGCCGTGTCTGGTCGAGGCCGCGATGGAGCATCCGATCACGGCGGGCTTGCCGTGGGATCGGCCGCCGGGGATCGGCGGGTTCAATCGGTTCACGCCGCGCGGCGACGCGCAAGTGGTGTTGAACAGCGTCCAATTCGACGTGCGGCATGAAGACGAACGATTTCAGTTTTGGCCGGGCCGACGGTCGCCGTTGCTGGTCGTGGGGCAACATGGGCAGGGTCGCACCGCGGCGTTGGCCACCGACGCGGCGCCGCACTGGGTCGGCGGGATGGTCGATTGGGGCGATCGTCGCATGATTCAGGAAGTGGCCGGCGCGGAGGTCGAGGTCGGCGGCTGGTACGCCCAGTTTTTTCACCAACTGCTGGCGTGGACCGGCGGATGGCTTTAGAGCAAGTTTCCGATTTGTGTAGCGGTTTTAGAAACTTCCCCATTACCGAATTACCGAGAGAACTCCAAAATGCTTCGAGGCAATGCGATTCTTGGACAAAGCGGCGGACCGACCAGCGTGATCAACGCTAGTTTGTGCGGGATCATTCAAGAGTGTTTGAAGCAGAAGGCGATCGGCAAAACGTTGGGGATGCGGTTCGGCATCGAAGGATTCATGCAGGGCGAGGTGCTCGATCTGGGCCGCGAGTCGGCCGCGGTGATCGAGGGGCTGCGCACGACGCCCAGTTCCGCCTTGGGCAGTTGCCGTCACAAGCTGAAGGACGCCGATTTCCCGAAAGTGCTCGAAATGCTCAAAAAGCACGACGTCCGATACTATTTTCTGATCGGCGGCAACGACACGATGGACACGATTCATCGCGTCGAGGGGTACTGTCGCCAGCAGGGCTACGAGTTGATCGGCGTCGGCGTGCCCAAAACAGTCGACAACGATCTGTGCGGGACGGACCACACGCCGGGGTTCGGCAGCGCGGCCCGCTATGTGGCGATGTCGGTCCAGCAGGCCGGACTGTTGGCCCGGGATATGAAGCGGGTCGATCAGTACGTGATTTTTCAGACGGTGGGTCGTTCGGCCGGTTGGCTGCCGGCGTCGGCCGCGTTGGCCAAGCGTTCGGAGGACGACGCGCCGCACATTATTTTGCTGCCGGAGCGGGCTTTTGATCGCGACAAGTTTTTGGCGACGGTGCGTCGCTGTCACGAGCGCTACGGCTGGTGCAGTATCGTGTGCGGCGAGGGCGTTTGTTACGCCGACGGCACGCCAATCAGCGCGTCGCAAACGAAAGACAAGTTCGCCAACGTGGAGTTCGGCGCGATGGGCGGCACCAGCGCCGCGATGATGTTGCACCGGATGATTCGCGACGAGTTCGGATGGCGGGGCGAGTTCCAAGTGTGCGAATCGCTGCAAATGTGCGCCGCCGATCGGACCTGTCCGGGCGATGTGGAAGAAGCCTACGCCTGCGGACGGCGGGCTGTCGAGTTGGCCGTTGCTGGCACGTCGGGCGTCATGGTCAGCATTGTCCGCGAGTCGACCGATCCGTATCGGTGGTCGTTGGGCACGGCGCCGCTGGCCGAAGTGGCGTTGGGCGCGAAGCCGATGCCGGACGAGTACATCGGCGACGAAAGGCTTTTTGTAACCCAGGCGTGCGTCGACTATCTGAAACCGCTGGTGGGTCCGCTGCCCCAATACGTGCGATTGGGCAACGCGTAGCCCGGTTTTTGCGTCCTCAACGCCGCCGGCTTGCTTTTTGCGGTGGATGTGTTACAATGTCTTACATCCAGGGCGGTCGTTGCGCCCCAGGGGGAGGTTCCATGAATTCCAATACGCTGACCATTCGAATTCCCGATGAATTGAGGGCGGATTTGCAGGCCATCAGCGATCGGCGGCATGTGCCGGTCAGCGATTTAGTGCGGGCTTCGCTGCGCCGTTATGTGGCGGTGGAGCGGTTTCGCACGCTGCGTGGAAAGACGCTTCCGTTCGCCGAAGCGCAGGGACTGTTGACCGACGAGGACGTCTTTCGGGCGATTTCATGAAGATCGTGCTGGACGCCAACGTGATTGTGGCGGCTTTTGCAGCGCGAGGGCTGTGCGAGTCGTTGTTCGAGTTCTGCTTGGGACGTCACGAAATCCTTTTGAGTCAGCCCTTGCTGAACGAAATCGTTCGCAATCTTGTCAAGAAAGTGAAATTGGAACGGCAGATCGCCAAGGATGTCGAGCAACTGCTTCGCGAAAACGGCGCCTTGTTGTGTCCCGAGCCGGTGCCGTCTGACGCCTGCCGCGACGCCGACGATTTGCACGTCTTGGGCTTGATTGCGGCTGGTCGAGCCGACTATCTGGTCACCGGCGACGAAGATCTGCTCGAACTGAAGCGTTTCGGGCGCTGTCGAATCGTCAGTCCGCGCCAGTTTTGGTCGCTCATGCAGCGAGAAGGCAAGTCGGGAACGCCGGATCGGTAGACGTCTGCGGTCACGCCTGCGGGCGGGCCATGCGACGGGGGTCGAGAGCCGTTTTGAGTTGATCGTCGGGCAGCACCTTTTTCTCGCGGCACAGCTCGCGGATCGTCCGGCCCGTGGCGAACGCCTCTTTGGCCAGCGCCGCGGCCCGATCGTAGCCGATGTACGGGTTCAGGCCCGTGACCATTGAGAGGCTTTTTTCGACTGCCGCATTGCACGCCTCGGCGTTCGGCTGCATGTCGACCAGACACAAGCGGTGGAAGGCGTCGGCGGCGCGGGCCAGCAGTCGGACGGTTTCCAACGCGACGTCGGCCATCACCGGCATCATGATGTTCAGTTGGAATTGTCCGCCGGCGGCGCCGCACAGCGTGATCGTCTGGTCGTTGCCGATGGCTCGGGCCGCGGCCTGCATTAGGCTTTCGCACAGCACGGGGTTCACCTTGCCGGGCATGATCGAACTGCCGGGCTGGAGGTCGGGCAGCTTGATTTCGTAGTAGCCGCAGCGAGGGCCCGAGGCCAGCCAGCGAATGTTGTTGGCCACGTTGAACAGCGTCGTGGCGATCGTGCGGAGCTCGCCGTGACACTCGACCAGCCCGTCGCGTTGGGCGTTGGCCTCGAAATGGTCGGACGCTTCGACAAACGGGATTTCGGTTTCAAGGGCTAGTCGCGCGGCCACGCGGCGTCCGAACTCGGGGTGCGCGTTCAGGCCGGTGCCGACGGCGGTGCCTCCGACGGGCAGTTCGATCAAGGCTTGCACGGCCAGTTCGGCGCGGGCGGTTGAACGTTCGAGTTGGCGGGCCAGTCCGCCCATTTCCTGACCCAACGTCATCGGCGTCGCGTCGGCCAGATGGGTGCGGCCGATTTTGAGGATCGACTGCCACTGGGCGGCTTTGTCGGCCAACGTGGCGGCGCAGCGCTGCAATGCGGGTTGAAGTTGTCGGCGGATGGCCGCGGCGACGGCCACGTGGATCGCCGTCGGAAAAATGTCGTTGGTGCTTTGCCCTTGATTGACGTGATCGTTCGGATGGATTTTTTTGACCGGGTCGAAGCGATCGCCGCCCGACAACTCGATGGCCCGATTGGCGATCACCTCGTTGGCGTTCATGTTGGTCGACGTGCCCGAGCCGGTCTGAAAAACGTCGACGGGGAACTGGTCGTCGAAGCGGCCGTCGGCCACCTCGCGGCAGGCGGTCCAAAGGGCGTCGCGTTGGGGCCGGTCGAGTTTCAGGCGTCCGAGTTCGTCGTTGACCCGGGCGGCGGCCTCTTTGACCAGGCCCAGGGCGTGGATCAATTCGGCGGGCAGCGATCGGCCGGAGATCGGGAAGTTTTCGACGGCGCGTTGGGTTTGCGCGCCGTAGTAGGCCAGCGCGGGCAGTTGCACGTCGCCCATCGAATCGCGTTCGATGCGGAACTCAGCCATCGGGGATCATTGAGGGAGTTGGAGATCAGTTGCCCGCCACGCGACGCGGGATGGTGAACGAATACAGACAAACGACCGCACCGGTGGCCAACAAGCTCCACGGAGCCCAGGGCGGCGGGACAATTTGGGTTTGCGATCCCTCTTTGGCTTCCAAATCGAACGGGGAGACCGGGGCCGGCGCCGCGTCGCGCACCTTCAAATTGACGCGCTCCACCCCGAGGCATTCGACCCCGAGGATCATCAGGAAAAATCCGAGGGCTAAAAAAAGCGATCGCCACATGCGATGGGCCTCCTTCTTTCGACCAACTTGCAGGAGGCGATTCCGTTCGCCGAAACCTTTGGTTTCCTTTCGGTTCCTATCAAGGATCGACCTTTGATTCCGCTTGGCTTCAGCGGCGCGAGGGGGTGGGCGGTCCGAATGCCAATTTTCGGGCCTGTTTTGGCGGTCGTGCGGGATGAGTCAGCGCGGCGGCGCAGTCGAGCCCCCTCTGGCGTGGCGTTTTCTAAACGGCCGAGAGGCTGGTGACTGGTTGCAGTTCGGTGTGCGAAGGGAAAATGAAAAGGAGAAAAAAGGGAAAAAGGAAGGACGGCGATCGACGGAAGACAGGAATCCGCGACTCGTTCGGATGCAACGTAGATTGGCTTTTTGCGGCGAGAGGATCGAAAAAACGTCCGAAAGTAGCGTCGATGTCGACTGTGCGGAGGACGTAGGGCGCAACGATCGCAAAAAATGCGGGCTTCGCGGGAATGGCGGTCAATGCGTTGAGTGTGTCGGACCGATCAATCTTACCGGGCGACCGGCCGCAGGCAATGAGGGCGATTGTTTGGCGACGCCGAGCCCCCTATAATGAAATGAACGCGGAGACCCGGCGCAACAAGGCCGGCGGCACGCACACGGCGGAGTACGTTCGTTTGACGACCAAACCAAAGATTCTGCTGATTTGCGATTCCCACGAGAATGCCGAGCGGTTGCTGGATCGCGCCGCTCAGACGCATGAGGTGGTCGTGGCGTCGAACGTGGTCCGGGCGTTGGGGCACCTGAGCCGCGAGTCGTTTTCCGGCGTTTATGTCTCGTCGGAATACATTCAAGAGGTGTTGCGCGTCGGGCGGTTGCTGCAAAACGAGCAAGTGCTGGAGGGCATGCCGGACGGCGTCATTTTGCTGGACAGCGACAATTCGGTCGTTTGGAGCAACGGCCGGTTGGGCGAGTGGTTCCACCGCGATTCGATTTTGGGGGTCAATTTTTACACGATTTTGGGCAGTCCGGAGATCCTCGGGCCGGACTTCTGCCCGTTCCATACGGCGTTGGCGACCGGCCAGGCGACCAGTTCGACGCTTCGGAGCGGCGAGAATCATTACTATCACGTCCACGCCGCGCCGTTGCGAGAGGCGGGCGCGCCGGCCCGGCATCTGGTCGTGACGGTGCGCGATGTGACCAACGAGGTCCATCAGCAGCAAAAGATGGCGGCCATTCACCAGGCCGGCATGGAGTTGGCCGATTTGGCGCCTTCGGAGATCGCTCACATGGCGGTGAACGATCGTATCGAGCTGCTCAAGTCGAACATTTTGCACTTCACCCGGGATTTGCTGCGGTTCGACGTGGTCGAGATTCGGCTGTTGGATCAGAAGACGGGCCGGCTCGACTCGCTGCTTTCGATGGGCATGGACGCCGAGGCGGTGTCGCGCGAGCTTTGGGCGCAGCCGCAGAACAACGGCGTGACGGGTTTCGTGGCGGCCACGGGCAAGAGCTATCTGTGCGAGGACACGACGGAAGACCCGTTGTATCTGCCCGGCGCGACCGGCGCGAAAAGCTCGCTGACGGTTCCGTTGATGCTGCACGACGAGGTGATCGGGACGTTCAACGTCGAGAGTCCGGAGCCGAGGGCGTTTACGGAGAGCGACCTGCAATTTTTGGAGATTTTCTGCCGCGACGTGGCGGCGACGCTCAACACGTTGGAGCTGTTGGCGGCCGAGAAAATGAGCACGGCGGCCGAAAGCGTTGAGGCGATTCACAGCGCGGTGGCGCTGCCGGTCGATGAAATCCTCAACGACGCGGTGAACGTCATGGAGCGGTACATCGGCCATGAGCCCGAGGTGGCCGAGCGATTGCAGCGGATTTTGCGCAACGCGCGGGACATCAAGCAGGTGATTCAAAAAGTGGGCCGCGAGATGGCTCCGACCGAGGCGCTGCCCTCGACGTTGAAGGCGGAGGAGCGGCCGTTGTTGCGAGGCCGTCGCATCTTGGTCGTCGACGCCGACGAGAACGTCCGCAGCACCGCCCACAACTTGCTGGAGCGGTACGGCTGCGTGGTCGAGACGGCGCACGACGGGGCCGAGGCGCTTTCGATGGTCCGCGTTTTGGCCGAGGGCGAATACGACGTGGTGATCTCCGACATTCGGCTGCCCGACATGACCGGCTTCGAGTTCATGGTGAAGTTGCAGGAGTGTCTGGGCTGGGCGCCGCTGGTGTTGATGACCGGTTTCGGCTGGGATCCCGGCCATTCGATCGTCAAGGCGCGGCAGGCCGGGCTGCAGGCCGTGCTCTACAAGCCGTTCCGGCTGGATCAGTTGCTCGGCGCGATCGAGCAGATCATCAACACGCCGCGTCCGGTCACGCAGTGAGCGCAGGGGCGAGAGGACAGGGGAGAGAGGAGAGGTCAGCGCTTCGCGATTTCCGCTGGGTCTCTTCGCTTCCTGGAAAACGCGTTGACGTCGATGGATTATGACGCTTCTGTTGCTCGCGTTGTTGGGGCATGGCTTCCTCTGGATCGGGTTGGTGAACCGTTTGCACGCCGTTCCGCTACGTCGTCGGCGGATCAAACAACTCACGCTGGCGATGTTCGCCGCCGCGGCCCTGATTCCGATCGCGCTGGGCTGGCGATATTTTTCGACGTGGGATGATCTCGGTTGGGGGCTCGGGCGGTTGTCATGGCCGGTGATCGCGTATCTGGCGCTTTGTTGGACGGTGGCCGCGATCACGCTTTTGCGGTTTGTCGCGCTCCGGATTTTGCAGCGTCGGCCGGCGGTCGTGCGATTTCACCAGCGACGCCGCGCGGCGATCGATCCGGCGTTGACGCATGGGCCGGGCGCGGCGCGTCAGCACCATTTTCTGACGCGGTTGCCGCGGAACGAAATGTTGCAGTTGGAGGAGAGCCGGTGGATGCTCGACGTGCCGAGGCTGACGCCCGCGCTCGACGGGCTGACGATTCTGCACTTGTCCGATTTTCATTTTATCGGTCGCGTGGGCAAGGCGTATTTTTGCGAGGTGGTCCGGATTGCGAACCAGATGCGGCCCGACCTGATTTGCATCACCGGCGATTTGGTGGATCGGTCGCGGTGTTTCGATTGGATCGCGGAGACGCTCGGTCGGTTGTCGGCGCGTTGCGGGGTTTATTACGTGCTGGGCAATCACGACGCGCGGGTCGACGTCGCGCGGTTGCGTCAGATTCTTCAGGGGCACGGGCTGGTGGACGTCGGCAGCCGGTGGCTCTCGATGGAGATCAACGGTTCGCCGGTGGCGTTGGCCGGCGACGAGCGGCCGTGGTTCGACGATTGGTCGGGGAGCGACGCGGCGCCGCCGGGCGAGGCGCTGCGGATCGTGCTGGCCCACACGCCGGACCGGCTTGGCTGGGCCCGACGCCAAAACGCCGATTTGATGTTGGCCGGCCACACGCACGGCGGTCAGATTCGGATTCCGCCGCTGGGGGCGATTTTTGCGCCGACCCGATCGGGCGTGAAGCACAGTTCCGGCGTGTTTTTTGCGTCGCCGACGATTTTGCACGTGACGCGCGGCGTGTCGAGCGACGTGCCGATGCGATGGAATTGCCGGCCCGAGGTTGCGTGGCTGCGGCTTTGCGTCAATCCGGTTTCGGCACGGTCATGAGCCGGTCCCATTCGGCGCGCTGCGAGTCGGTGAGCAAATTGACGGCCTCTTGTCGCGATTGTTCGAGCAATTGGGCCCGCAATTGAGCGCGTTCGCCGCGAGACCGACCGACCGATTGACGCTCCATCTGGCGAATCGCGTCGACGGTTTGATCGATCAGCCGTCGGATCTGGGCTTGCTGTGGGTCGGTCAGTTGCAGTCGTTGGATGACCTCGGGCATCGTCAAGGCGCTTGCGCCGGCCATGCGGCGGACGGATTCGTGCAACATCCATTCGGACGACGAGCCGGAGGAGGCCGACCCGCGTCGGCGGACGGGGTTGCGTCCGAACTGCGACGGGCTGTCGAACGGCGAATCGTCGTAGGACTCGTCGGCCTGGCGTACGCGCGACGAATGAAACTTGGTTCGGAACGGATTGGCCGGCGTTGCGTCGCTCGATCGGTCCGGGTCCGGCGAGGCGTCGGGGGCGTTGTCGAAGACCGTGACGGGCCAACGCGACTTGGTTAGGTACAGCGCCGCCAGCACCGTCACGACCGTCAGTAGAACGACGAAGAGCACCAACGGCGTGTTGGTCGGCGTCCATTGGCCCAGGCGGAATCGCAGCGTGCCGGCCCACAGCGATACGCGCGGCGCCTGGTAGGGCGTGGCGTCGCTCAGCCGGAGCAATCCGAGCCGGTAGCTTGGGGCGGCGTCCGGATCGGCGGCCTGTTCGGCGATGTGAACGATGCGGACCGAGAACCAACCGACGTCGGTCAACAGCAGGCCGGTGTCGCCTGCGTTGAGGCCGGCCACCTGGTCGACCTCCACGGCGAATCCGCCGGCCGATTCGTCCAGCAAGCGGGCGGGAAGGGCGTGTTGTCCGACTTTCAGCGAACACTCCGTCCGGCCGTTGGACACGTTGCAGCGGAACGATTGACGCTGGTCGCCGGGTGGAGTGGCGCGGCCCATCGAGGCCTCCGACAGGTTTTGGGCAAACATGGCATCCCCGGGAAGTTTAGCTTACGCGGCCGATTTGGTCTTGCCACGGCGCGAAAAAACGTTCACCATCGAGGCTTTCCGCCCGACCGGGGGTTCGCGTATGACGAACATTCGCCGACCATTTCGATCCGTCCGGCGTTGGACGTTGATTTCGGGGTGCCTGTTGGCGGTGCTGTCGCTTGGGCTGGTCGAGACGTGGCTTGTGCAAGGGCTGCTGGTTCGGTGTCGCGTGGTCGGCGGTTCGATGTCGCCGACGCTGGTGGGCGTTCATCGGGACGTGACGTGCGGCGACTGCGGTTTTTCGTTCCCCTGCGAGGCCGAAAACGCGGTCCGTGCGACGTGTCCGAATTGCGGATGGGCGGCCAACCGGTTGACCGACCTGCCCGATCTGGACGGCGACCGCGTGTTGGTCGATCGCACGGCGTTTTGGCGACGACCGCCGAGACGCTGGGACGTCGTTGCGATGCGGGAACCGTTACAGCGCGGTCGGCAGGCGGTCAAACGCATTGTCGGTTTGCCGGGCGAGACGATCGACATTCGCCACGGCGACATTTTTGTGGACGGTCGGATCGTGCGCAAAAATCTCGCCGAGCAGCGCGTTTTGGCCTTGCTGGTCCATGACGCCGATTTTCCATCACGACGGGCGGACATTCCGCCGCGATGGCGTTCGGAATCGTCCGACACCCGTTGGAAATGCGACGGCGGACGCTTTTTCTTTTCCGGAGAGACCGGCCATCCGCCTAAGAAGATTGAACGGACAGGCCGGGCGGGCGAGCCGGTCGATTGGTTGGACTATCATCACGTGCAACGATTGGCGGGCGACGCCGTTCGACGCTCGGCGGTCATGGATCTGGGCGCGTACCATCCCGCTCGACCGCGGCGGGAAGAAGACGTTCATGCGACGAGCGATCTGATGTTGTCGTTGCGGGTTGGGCCGGTGACGGGCCGGGGCGCGTTTTGGATTCGCGCGACCGACGGCCGCGACGATTTTCGGGTGCGACTTGGATACGAGCCCGAGGGTTTGCGCCATTGGCAAGTTTTTTCGCATTCCAGCGACATGCAAAAAACCGGCGACAAGGCAGACTCGATTGGCGACCTGTCGTATGGGAAGGAAGAGCATCGAATTGAGGTGTCGATGATCGACCGGCAATTTTTGCTGGCCATCGACGGGCGGACGGTCGCGGTGCGGTGCGATCTGCACGATCGGCCGCCGGAGCGGAGGACGAGCGGTCCGTTTGGTGTCGCCGCCGAGGGGATCGACGTGACGGTTCGTGAGGTCCGAGTTTATCGGGACGTTTTTTATACCGCTATGGGGAGGGGGGCGACGCGATTGCCGGCCGATCACTTTTACGTGCTGGGCGACAACAGTCCGGAGTCGGTCGACAGCCGGGTTTGGGGCGAAAACGGGGCGGTTGACGCTAAGTTCTTGACGGGCAAGATTTTAGTGGCGATTCCGAATGTCGCGGTCGGCCCGATCGCCGGACGATATTTTCAAGTTCCGAATCTGTTCGGAATGCGTTATATTCAGCAGAAAGAGGCTAGGGAATAGGGGTTAGGGGCTAGAGATGGCCGCTTGCGACCTTGTTCTGGTCCCCGGGCCCTCGAAGAAAGTCGACACCATCGCGTTTTTAGCCCCCGATATTTATGTCTGCAAAAAAATCCCCCTCAGATTCGCGCCGCGGTTCGTCGGCTTCCGTGGAGACGTCGGGTCCTATGCCGTCGGCCGCGGCGATTCGCGAGACGATCGAGTCAATCGTGATCGCGTTTGTGCTGGCGTTTTTGTTTCGCACGTTCGAGGCCGAGGCCTTTGTGATTCCGACCGGCTCGATGGCGCCGACGTTGATGGGCCGCCACAAGGACCTCGTGTGTCCGAAATGCGGGTGTCCGTATCAGGCGGGGGCGAGCGACGAGGTGGACGCGAATGGGACGCTGAAGGGTTTGCAGGATCGCGTTGCGGCGGGCACGTGTCCGATGTGTCGTTTCACGGCCGATTTGGGGCGTGAACGCCAGTATCCCTCGTACAACGGCGATCGGATTTTGGTGGGCAAGTTCTTTTACGAACTTCAGGATCCGGATCGGTGGGACGTGGTGGTGTTCAAGTTTCCGGGCGATGGGACGGCCGACGCGCGGACCAATTTCATTAAGCGTTTGATCGGATTGCCCGGCGAAACGATCCGCATCCGCAACGGCGATATTTGGGTTCGTCGCGGGGATGAGCCGTTTCGGATTGCGAGGAAGTCGCCGAACAAATTGCTGGCGATGCTTCAGCCGGTGTTCAACAACGATTACATGCCTCGGATGGCGAAAGAAGGCTGGCCCGCCCGATGGCGCTCGGAATCGACCGGCGGTTGGCGGTCGGACAATGAGTCGACGTTTTACAGCGATGGGACGGCGTCCGCGCCGCAGTGGCTTCGGTATCATCATCTGATTCCCACCGAGTCGCAATGGGCGGAGTTGGAGGCCCGCGGAACGATCCCGGCCGAAAGCGTTGCGCCGCAGTGGATTCGCGATTTCACGGCCTACAACACGGCCAGGTCCCAAGGGGCGAGCAATTTCGCGCCCCGGTTCGACACGTTCGGCCGCTATTGGGTCGGCGATTTGGCCGTGCAGTGCACCGTCGATCTGGAGAGTCCGAAGGGCGAGCTGATTTTCGAACTCCGCAAGGGTGGGCGTCGGTTTGAATGCCGGTTGGACGCGGCCACCGGTCAGGCTGTGTTGTCGATCAGCGGCCGAGACATGCAGAAGTTCCGGCCCACCGCGTCGACGCGATTTCGCGGGCCCGGCCGGCACGACGTCCGGTTTTCGAATTGCGACAATGAGTTGCGGCTTTGGATCGACGGGCGCGTCGTGTCGTTCGACCAGTCGACCGCGTATGAGGAGTTGGGCAACACGCTGCCCGATGCGAGCGATCTGAGTCCGGTGGGCGTCGCCACGGTCGGCGCGAAGGCGAGTCTGAGCCATTTGGCGATTTTCCGCGACTTGTACTACATCGCCGACATGTCCTTTGCGGTCGATCGTTCGCAATCGGTCGGCGAGGTGTCGATGGCGGGCGGTCCGGGGTCGACGCCGGCCAATCAGACTGAACGGCCGGGGCGGGACTACGTGCTGAAGGCCGACCAGTTCTTCATGCTGGGCGACAACAGCGCCCGGAGCAAGGACGGCCGGCTTTGGGGGCCCGACAACTATTGGGTTCAGCGCGAGCTGTTGTTCGGCAAGGCGTTGTACATCTATTGGCCGCACTCGTGGGATCGGATTCCGTACGTCAACATTCCGATGCCCTTTTTTCCGAACTTCAGCCGCATGGGATTCGTTCGATGAGCGACGAGATCGTGGTCCGTCCGCCGATCCGACCACAGCCGACCGCGTCGTCGGCCGGTCGCGCGTCGGGTGGATTGAAACGCGTGGCCATGTTGGAAGCCAAGGGGCTGGTGAAGATTTACGGGACGCGGCGCGTGGTCGACGGCGTCGATTTTCGGGTGGAGAAGGGCGAAATCGTCGGGCTGCTGGGTCCCAACGGCGCCGGCAAGACGACCAGCTTCCGCATGACCTGCGGGATGATCGTGCCGAACGCCGGCAAGGTGACGCTCAACGGAATCGACATCACGCATTGGCCGATGTACCGTCGTTCACGCGACGGCGGCATGGGCTATTTGGCTCAAGAGTCGAGCGTGTTTCGCAAGCTCTCGGTCGAGAAAAACCTGCTGGGCGTCATGGAGCTTTTGGGCTTCGACCGCAAAACCCGGCAGCGACGCTGCAACGAACTGCTCGAACAGTTCGACATCACGCGGCTGCGCAAGTCGCTGGCGTTGTCGCTTTCGGGCGGCGAACGTCGGCGGTTGGAAATCGCCCGATGCTTGGTGTCCAATCCGAAAATCATTTTGTTGGACGAGCCGTTCACGGGCATCGATCCGGTGACGATCGCCAGCATTCAAAAGATCGTCCAGCGGTTGCGCGACGACGGCATTTCGATTCTGATCACCGACCATCAGGTGCGTGAGACGTTGCAAATCACTGATCGCAGCTACGTGGTCGACAAGGGCAAGATTCTGTGTCACGGCCGGCCCGAGGACGTGCTGGCCAATCCGGAGGCTCGGCGGCGGTATTTTGGCGAAGATATGGCGATTCAGTAGGGGAAATAGGCAACGGGCGCAAGGATGCGCGGCCTTGGCAATCTGGTCAAACATTTTCGCCGGCTCGCGTCGATGCTTTTGGCTAGCTTGCCTTGATTTCCAACGCGTGGGGCGGTAGATTGGCTCGCCACGGTCATTAGGGTGCTTGCAACAGGAGGTTGCGAAGATGAGGACGGATCCTCTTCCCTTGGAAGTGCGCGAATTGGTCCTGCGAACGTTCCAAGATTTTGGTGCGGCGATTTTCTGTTCGTCGCAGGTGGACGAGAACATTTTGATCGAGGACGGGCGTCAGACCGCGCGCAGCTATCGGGTGGATGATTTTTGGGCGATGTGGCTGGTTCGCGTCGGCGTGGTGCAGTTTTACGACGCCGAAGGCGCGATGCTGCGGACGGTCAATCTGCTGGACGATCTGGAACCGGAGCAGATGGCGGCCTAAAAACGCGTTCCCGCTTGAAAACGCAAGCGGCCGGAACGCATCTCACTTGAGTACAGCGGTCACACTCCGTCGCGTCTCGGCGCGGTGCGAAGAATTCGCACGCCCGATGCGATTCTTTCGCCCGTCGCTGTTTCGGGGGCCGACATTCGGGGAGTTGACGACGTCGGTTTGTCGCCCTATGCTTCTACGCGGACGAGAAAGGTGCGATTTTCGTTTTCGGGAGGAGAAACAGTTATGAAGATTTTTGCAAAAATGTCGCTGGCGATCGTGTTGTCGTTGATGGCGGTGAACGCGGTCGAGGCTTGTTATTGCGGTGCGGCGCGCTGGTCCGTTTGTCGTCGCGCTTGCTGTTGCGAGTCCGTTGCGTCGCCGTGCACGACGGTGATGCGGACCTGTCAGAAGGTGGTTTATCAGCCGCGGCAGTACACCTGCTATCGGACTTGCTACGAGCCGGTGTGCGAACAGAAAACCGTGAACGCCGTGCGTTACGTGCCGGAGACCCGGTACCGGGCGTGCGTGCAGACGGTTTGCCGACCGGTCTACGAGACGGTGGAGCGGGAGGTCTGCTACACGGTGTGCAGGCCGGTCACGTCGATGCAGACGGTGCGGGTTTGCTGCGGACAGTGGGAGATTCGGAACGTCGAGTGTTGCGCGCCGAATCCGTGCGATCCGTGCGGGCCGGCGGTCAAAACGACGCGTTCGTGCCGCGTTTGGACGCCGCAGGTCGTCGAGAAACAAGTGCAATGCGTGCGTTATGTGACCGAGACGGTCAAGAAAAAAGTCCCGTGCACGGTGTGCCGGATGGTCTCGGAGCAGCGAACGATTCAAGTGCCGTACACGGTGTGCAAGGCTGAAAACTATCAGGCGACCGTTTCGTGCGTGCGCTACGTGGCGAAACAAGTGCCCTACACGGTGACGCGGTGCGAGCCGCAGGTGGTGACCACGCAAGTGCCGGTGCAGGTGTGCTGTCCGGCGGCGTGCCCGTGACGTGTTGAGGGATAAGAAAAGGCCGCGACCGAGATGAATCGGCCGCGGCCATTTTTTTATCGCGTGGTGATTGAGAGTTTTGGGGTTGGTTATTGACGCACGGCTTTGTGCGGTTTCGGCGAGGCCGGCGTCGGCACGGTTCGCTCGGACTGCGAGACGATCTCTTCTTGCTGTCCGTCGTCGTCGTCGAACACCTGGCCGCCGCGGACGTTTCGGCTGTATCCGGCCTTGACGCCGCAGGAACGGCATCCGTCGCCGGTGTAGTTGCCGTTGCCGTCGCAGGGATCCCAGCAGTCGGGGGCATCGCTGTAGAAGTCGCCCCAGTAGCGTTCGCCGCAGGCCGAGCCGCACCAGCAGCGCGGCGAGAACAAGGCGAACAGGCAACTGAGCGGTCCACGATGCCAGCAGCGGCCGTAGCAACTGTCGCCGCAGGGATCGGCGCACGGATCGCAGTCGCCGCAGGCTCGGCAGCCCAATCGGCGGCAGGGGCGTCCGTTTCCGACGTCGCAGCCGCCATCGTCTTCGGCGTAGACTCGGGCGCGTCGCATGGCCAAGCCGGGACGCATCGTCCCGCAAGTTGGGCAGCCGTCGTCACAATCGCCCTGGCACATCCCGCACCCGCCGCGGGTCATGCAAGGACGGTAGCAAAAAACCGCCTGGAAGATGCCGCAACCGGTGGTGGCCGAGAGCGCACCCCCTAATAGGATGAGTAATGCTAGGCGTTTCACGATCTATTTTCCTTCGTATTGACGTCGGATACAGACTTTCAACAGCCGTTATCGTCCAAACAACCGGGAGAATCGAGAAATTCATTAAAATCAGAAAAGATTTCCCAAAACACCTAAATCCCATGCCTCGGCGGTGATGCGCAGCGTGAGGCGGCGGCGGACGAAATTTCCTATTTTGGCGGGTAGAAGGTTGGCGGCCCTGGCGGTTATAATGAAGGGCGTCTCGTTTTTTTGGGGAGAAATACGCCGTGTCGCAACGACTTTCGACGGTTGAGGCCGCCATTGAGGCCATCGCCGCGGGCAAACTGGTCATCGTTCTGGACGCCGAAGACCGGGAGCACGAGGGCGATTTTATTTGTGCGGCTGAAAAGGTTACGCCGGAGGTGGTCAATTTCATGATTACCTACGGGCGCGGGCAGCTTTGCATGTTGATTCTGCCCGAGGTGGCCGGGCGTTTGGACCTACCGCCGATCGTGCAAGACAACACCGCGCCGTTCAAGACGGCGTTCACCGTGCCGATCGATCATGCGAGCGGGCGGACGGGCGTGACCGCGCCGGAGCGGGCCAAGACGATTTTGGAGATTCTCAATCCGCAGAGCAAGCCGACGGATTTCGTTCGGCCGGGCCATCTGTTTCCGTTGGTGGCCAAGGAGGGCGGCGTGTTGCGGCGGGCCGGCCACACCGAGTGCGCCGTCGATCTGGCTCGACTGGCCGGATTGAAACCGGCGGGTGTGCTGATCGAAATCCTTGGCAAAAACGGCGATCGGGCCACGCCGGACGAATTGTTCGCCCTGGCCGAGCAGTTTCATCTGGAAATCATCACGATCGAGTCGTTGATTCGTTATCGACGTCGCAGCGAAAAACTCGTTTACCGATTGGCCGAGGCCGATCTGCCGACGCGGTTCGGACCGGGCCGGATCATGGCGTATGGGGTGAAGTACGAGGATCAGCAGCCGATCGCCGTCGTGATGGGCGACCCGGCGTCGCGTCCGGAGCCGTTGGTGCGGTTGCATTCGGCGTGTTTCACCGGCGACCTGCTGGCCTCGTTGCGGTGCGATTGCGGCGACCAGCTTCAGATGGCCATGCAGATGATCGGCCAAGAGAAGGCGGGCGTGCTGGTCTATCTGCCTCAGGAAGGCCGCGGCATCGGGTTGGTCGAAAAAATCAAGGCCTATCGGCTTCAAGATCAGGGGCTCGATACGGTCGAGGCGAATCTGGCGTTGGGCCATCAGGCCGACAGCCGCGACTATGGCGTCGGCATTCAGATTCTCAAGGACTTGGGACTCTCGAAGGTGCGGTTGTTGACGAACAACCCAAAAAAGGTCGACGCCTTCATCTACAGCGGGTTCGATTTGCAGGTGGTCGATCAGGTGCCGATCGTCGGACCGATCAACGAGCACAACGCCCGCTATCTGGCCGTGAAGCGCGACAAGATGGGGCACAAGCTGCCGTAGAAAAGTTTTTGGTCGTCGAGCCGTCGTGACTTCAGCAGGACGATGGCTCCAATCATTTCTTGAAGCTCGTCTTTCGTCATTTCGGCAACCGTGGTGCTCATGACCGCGTACTCCGCAATAGGGAATCGACTGCGTCCAATTATACCACTTTGAGGGCTTGTGGGACAGCATGACCCGAATCGGCGGCAAAGTCTGATCGAACCGCGGTGGTTTTCTTGGCGGTTTTGCGGCGGCTTTTGGGGCGTGGACGCGATTTGCGGCGTAGAGTTTAGCGGATCGAAAAACCTTCCGCCGTTGGCAGTCTGGCCGCGATCGGCACAGACGGCACAATTGGCACAACCTGCCCACCTGCGATGTTCCCGCCGCGACGCTGTTCCGCGATCGTATTGTGCGTGCTCGCGCTGTCGATTTGGACGGCCGCGGGGGCGCGTGCGCCGGCTTCCAGTCTCGACCCGACGCCGAGGACGACCGAGACGCGCGTCGATTTTGGCTTGCCCAGCGGTCGGTTGGAAAAACAGTTGTTGGACGATTCGGCGGACGGGCGATTGGATCGGTTTTCGCCGTTGGACGCCGCGTTGGTGGCGGGCGGGATTGCGACGCTGGACGATTTGAATCGTTATCGTCAAAAGGCGGCCTCGCTGGTCGAGCGGTTGCGGTGTTCCGAAGAACTTTCCGAAGAGCCGCATCGTCGGGCGGAAACGGTTTTCAATTTTTTGCATCGCGAGGTATTTTGCGGCGGATACGATTTGGCGTACACCGATTTGCGTCGCGTGTTGGACGAGGGGCGATTCAATTGCGTCAGCGCGACGGTGTTGTTCAACTACGTGGCCGAGCAATTGGGGCTTCGGTGCTGCGGTTTGGAGATGCCGGGCCACGCGATGAGCCGCGTTCGTTTGCCCGACGGACCGCTGGACGTGGAAAACACCTTTGCGCATTGGCAAGAGTTGCCCGGTGCGCCGTCGGCGCCGGTTCCGAAAGGCGCGGCGATCGGTGCGGCGGCCAGCGGCGATCGGTCGAAGGCGCGCGAGGTCTCGCCGATTCAACTGGCGGCGATGATTTACTACAATCGCGGCGTCGATCTGTTGGCGGCCAAACGATTTGACGAGGCGGCGGCGCTGAACGCCAAGGCCCTGCGTTTGGACCCGAACAACGCGGTGGCGAAGCAGAACTTTTTGGCGACGTTGAACAACTGGTCGATCGAGTTGGGCAACGCGCGGCGATTCGGCGAGTCGGTCGCGTTGTTGCGGCAAGGGCTTGCCATGGACCCGCATTTTGCGGCTTTTTCACAGAATTACGTGCACGTGCACCGTCTTTGGGCCGAGCAGTTGTGCCGGCAAGATCGCGTCGCGGAGGCGGCCGAACTGCTGGCCCGCGCGGCGGCCGAGATGCCCGATCGCGAGGACTTGCGGCGCATCGAGAGCGACGTGCGCCGGCGTTTGTCGCCATGACGGACGCGGCAACCGTTACTTGGGGGCTTCGTCGGTGGGCGGGGTCATCAGGTTGATGGTTGGCGAGGCGGCGTCGGGCTTTGATTTTGCGGCCGGCGCTTTGGGCGGCACGTAGGCTGGGGCATCATTTTTGTTGCTGGTCGTATCGGCGATGGCGATTCGACGGCCGTCGGGCAGAACCACTTCCAACTCGATGGTTTCCCACTGGTCCCTCATCAACCGGGCGTTGACGTGCGCTTTGGCCGGACCATTGGGCCCGACCAGCGGCCATCGCAGATCTTGTTCGCTGGCGTCCCAACGAGCGTTGGGGGCGGGCCAACTGCCGATGGCGACGGATTGGCCCAAGGCCTTTTGGACCCGGGAGTCGGCCTGGATTTTTTCCATGGAGGCGAGAAACAGGGGCGAGTGATAGGCGCGCCAGAAAAGGGCCCAGTAGATGAGGCCGCCGCCGACGACAAGCACGGTCACCAACACGGTGAACGAAAACCAGGGCCAGTTCCGCGACCACCAGCTACGAGAGGGGTGTTTGCGGCTCATTCGTTTCAAGGCTTGTCTTTCGACCTCTCCGAGTTTCATGATGGCGGCTCCCATTTGAAAAATTCCGGATCGATGTCGTGCCAGCCGGCGTCGGGACCGTCGAATTGCACCAGGGCGCGGCCGTTTTGGTTTATGGCCACCACCCGGCCCGGGGTGTTTGCCCAGCGAGCCAACTCCGGTCGATTGGCGTCGACGACGATGCGGCGGCCCGCGAATTGCTGTTTCAGACGCTCAACGGTATCAGGCAGCATGAAAGGAGGCGCCCCCTGCGGCAAGTAAGACGGAAGAATCGCAATAGTATCGCGTTTTTCGACGGACGACAATCCCGGAACCAGATGGGGGGGCGGCTGACGTGCGCGATGGAAGTTTGGGGCGTGGGAGCGTGGTAGAATAGAAAAAGTCGAACCATTGTCCGACAACGGGAAATACGCCAGGTTGATCTTCTTGATTTTGACGGAAAGAGACGTTCCATGAGCGACGAGGGTCAAGAACCGAATTCCAGCCGCCGAGACCGCAACGCATCGGGCCCCAACCGCAATCTGATTTGGTATTTGTTGGCCACCGGCGTGATCGCGTTGTTTTTAATGAGCGTGTTGGAGGGCAATGGCCAGGTGGAGCTGCGCTACATGGACCTGGTCAAGCTGATCGAGCAGGGCGAGCCGGCGAATCATCCGAAGGCCGCCATCGACGTGCGCGAGTCGATCGCGGGCAAGGACGAGACGGTTCGCTACTCGAAGCTCGACAAGATCAAGATCGGGCCGCATGAAATCACCGGCACGGTCGCCCGCCAGGTGGTCTCGCCGGGGGCGGAGTTCGGCAAGCTGGAGCCGAACGTCGAGTTCCACACGCCGAGAGTCGGGCTGGAAAACGACAACAACGATCTGTTCAACTTATTGAAGAAAAACGGATTTCAAGACGTCAGCGCGGAACGGGCGCCGAGCGGCTGGAAAAGCCTGATGCCGATGTTTCTGCTGACGGCGATGCTGATCGTGATTTTTTTCATCATGATGCGGCGGCTGGGCGGCGCGGGCTCGGCGATGGCGTTCGGACGCAGCCGCGGCAAGTTGATCGCCCAGGAGGACGTCGGCGTGACGTACAACGACGTGGCCGGCATCGACGAGGCCGTCGACGAGCTGCGTGAAGTGGTCGATTTCCTCCGCACGCCCGAAAAATATCAGGTTCTCGGCGGCCGGATTCCGAAGGGCGTTCTGCTGGTCGGACCACCGGGCACCGGCAAGACGCTGTTGGCCAAAGCGATCGCGGGCGAGGCGGGCGTGCCGTTTTTCAGCCTGTCCGGCTCCGATTTCGTCGAGATGTTCGTCGGCGTCGGCGCCGCGCGGGTGCGCGACATGTTCCAACAGGCGCAGACGAAAGCGCCGTGCATCGTGTTCATCGACGAGTTGGACGCGCTGGGCAAAACGCGCGGCAGCAGCGTCGTCGGCGGGCATGACGAACGCGAGCAGACGCTCAACGCCTTGCTGGTCGAGATGGACGGGTTCAGCTCCAACAGCGGCGTGATCGTGATGGCCGCCACGAACCGGCCCGAAACGCTCGATCCGGCGTTGCTGCGGCCCGGTCGGTTCGATCGCCACGTGTCGGTCGATCGGCCGGACGTGAAGGGGCGCGAGCAGATTTTGAAGGTCCACATCGGCAAGGTGAAGTTGGACGAGTCGGTCAACCTGAAGGAAATCGCCCGGATCACGCCGGGGTTTGTCGGCGCGGACTTGGCCAATTTGGTCAACGAGGCGGCGTTGCTGGCCGCGCGTCGCAATAAGAAGGCCGTCACGATGCTGGAGTTCAACGAAGGCGTCGAGCGGGTGGTCGCGGGCCTGGAGAAACGCCAGCGCGTGATGAATCCCGAGGAAAAACAACGCACGGCCTATCACGAGAGCGGCCACGCGCTGGTCGCGTACAGTTTGCCGAACGCCGATCCGGTGCACAAAGTGTCGATCATTCCGCGAGGCCCCACGGCGCTGGGCTACACGATGTTTCGGCCCGAGGGCGATCGCTACACCACGACGCAATTGGAGTTGGAGAGCCGCATCCAATCGCTGCTGGCCGGCACGGTCGCCGAGGAGATGATTTTCAGCGACGTGGCCACCGGCGCGCAGAACGATTTGGAGCGGGCCACGGAAATCGCCCGAAGCATGGTCATGGAGTTCGGCATGAGCCGGCTGGGACGGATCAACTTCCGCGAGCGTTCGCGTTCGCTGTATCTGGCCGTCGGCGACGATCTGAACGGTCGGAATTACAGCGAGCAGACCGCCCGGGAAATCGACCTGGAGATCAAGCGCATTCTGGAGGAGTCGCTCGAAAAGGTGCGGCACGTGTTGGCGACGCGACGCAAGGCGTTGGTCGCGCTGGCCGAACGGCTGGTCGAAAAGGAATCGATCGACACCGTGGAGCTGCGGACGATCATCGAGGAGAACTCGCCCAGCGCGATATTGTCGCCCGGCACCGCCGAAGCGGTCTCGCGTCGCAAGGACGACGAACCGCCGGCGTCGGTCAACTTGAAGACCGTTGAGGGCGGTTCCTGACATGAAACGGATCCTCGCGTCGTCGTGGCTGTTGTTTTTCGCATGTTTCTTGGGGCTGGGCCTGTTTTGGAGCCTGACGCCGGAATCGCGAAGGCCGCCGGCGTGGGGCGACTACGCCGGTTTCTATCAGCCGGCCGCTCAGAAATTGCTGGACGGACGCGGCATTCACGGGCTGACGTATCCGCCGGGCGAGCCCGCGTTCTTGGCCGTCGCGTATTTTTGCGCCGACAAAATCGGCACGGCCCGCGACGGGGTCGTCGTGTGGATGCAGGCGTTGTGTCATGCGATTTGCGCGGCGCTGGTCGCGGCGTTGTCGGCCACATTGGTCGGACGGCGAACATCGGTGTTGGCCGGCTGGGCCTGGGCCGTGTATCCGCCCGCGGTGTGGATGGTCGGATTGCCGGGCAGCAGCGAGTTGCCGTTCATGGCGTTGCTGCTCGGGTCGGTGTGGTGGTTTTGGACCGCCGTTCGGCAGGAAGAAAAGATTTCGGCGTGGCGGCTGTTCGGCTCGGGCGTGTGTCTTGGGTTGGCGATGTTGTTTCGACCGATCGCGTTGCCGCTGCCGGTGGTGATGGCGTTTTTTCTGTTGTTGCGGGCGCGGCGTCCGATCGTGCGGCGTTTCGTTTGGCCCGCCGGCGTTTTTCTTTTTGCGGTGTTTTTGACCGTCTTGCCTTGGGAAGGCTGGGTGTACGCCAAACACGGCAAGATCATTCCGTTGAGCTCGAACGGGCCGGCCAGCATCGCCGACGGATTGGCGTTCGCCACGACGCGCCAAGGCGACGTGGTGTTGCCGGTGTCGCCGGAGGTTCAGTCCATCATGGTCGATCTGCGCCGTCAGGACATCGACCGCAAGCTGCAAACCAACGCGGACATCGGGGCGTGGGTCCGGCGGCAACTGACCGACCATCCGAAGGCGATGATGCAGATTTTCGGGATGAAGGTGTTGCGGTGCTGGTACGGCACCGATTCGCATCGTCACGAGTCGCGCGTGCTGCTGGTCAATCTGGTTTATGTCGGATTGTCGCTGATCGGCATGGGGATCGCTTGTCGCCGAAGCTCGTCCAACCGATGGCTGGCCTTGCTGGTCGTGTTGCTGGTGTTGTGCAACTGGGGCATGGCGAGCCTGGTGTTGCCGATCGCTCGATACATGGTTCCGGTCATGCCGCTGCTGGCGATCTGGATTCCGGCCCTCTTCGGCGTCCAAGAAGAAACGGCCGCCGCGACGGCTTCTTGACCCGAGGCGAATGCTCTCACGGTTGTGCTGTCATTGCGACCGGACTTCGCGGCGATATTGGCCGGGCGTCACGCCGACGGTTCTTTTGAACAGCGCGAACATCGACTCGACGTACCGAAAACCGGTCAATTCCGCGATTTTGGTCAACGGATAGTCGGTCATGGCGAGCAACTGTTTGACGTGCCCGATTTGAACCCTCGCGATTTCGTCCTTCGGAGAGCAACCCATCAACGCGGCGAACCTTCGCTCCAAGGTTCGGCGGGACGTGGCCATGCGGACGGACAGGTCGTCGACCGTCAGGCCGGCGCAGGCGTGTTCGCGGATGTAGTGCAGTATGGCCGCCAGGTCGGCGTCGGCCACCGCCACGACGTCGGTCGACTGTCGGGCCACGACGCCGCGCGGCTCGATGAGGATGCGATGGCCGGACAACGTTTCGCCCTCCATCAGGCGGTCCAACAGCGACGCGGCCTGATAGCCCGCCTCCTCGGAGTTCTGTTCGACGCTCGACAACGGCGGACACGACAGCCCGCAAATGGCCTCGTCGTTGTCGACGCCGAGGACGGCGACTTCCTCGGGCACGGCCAAATGGTTTTCATCGCAGGCCATCAGCACCTGATGGGCGCGGAGATCGTTGCAGGCCATCAATCCGACCGGCTTCGGCAATGCGCAAAGCCACGGACCGAGCGTATCTTCGCGGCGAAGCTCGTAGTCCTCGCTGGCCGAGATGGACATCGAGCGTCGCCGGCCCGGCGGATCGAAGACGTGGACCGTGTGACCGAGGCCGGCCAGATAGGCTGCGAACGGTCCGCCGCGGTCGCCCGACGGGTCGAGGCCCGGCAGTCCGCAATACGCAAAATTTTTCAATCCGCGTTCGACGAGATGGTCGGCGGCCAGTCGGGCGATGGCCTGGTTGTCGGCCAGCACGGCGGGGACGTCGTCCATGTCGCCGCGTTCAAACAGATTGACCATCGGGATCTGCAACTGGCGAAGCTGAGCGGCCAGGGCCTGGTTTTCGATCCGCGCGATGACGCCGTCGCCCTGCCAGGCGCGAAGCCACTGGGGCGCGGCCTCCGACAACTTGCGTTCCGTGTGGTAGACCTTCCACCGGCCGTGCGCCTGGACGTAGCGACCGATGCCCCGCAGAACGCCGCGACCGAACGCGCGCGACCATTCGACTAGCAGGGCGACGTGTCGGATGCGGCGGCGGGCGTAAACCATCGGGGAGGCCGTTTCGGGGTTGGTGGCGACTTCTCTTACTATACCCCCGTTAGCGTCTTTTGTCAGGTGGCGAGTCCTTTGCGATCTTTCTTGTGAAAATGCGAAGATTTCGAGCGGGGTGGCGACCCGCTGGAGGGGTGTCGCATTTTCGTAACCGTTTTGACGCATAACATGATTGAGTTTGCGTCGGACCGGCTTTAAGCTAGGAACGCTGGTTGCGCGCGGCTGTTTTTTCAGGAGAATATCGGAATGCGCAGGCAAGGCTGGGCGTTGGTGTGGGCGATGGCGGTTTTCGGCGGGGTCGCGTCGTGCCTGGCCGAGGACATCGGTTCGATTCGCGTCGGCATCGTCGGCCTGGACGCGCACGCCCCGGTTTGGATCGAGATCCTCAACAATCCGAAGACCGATCCGGCGATTCGGGCGATGAAAATCGTGGCGGCGACGCCGAGCTACAGCCCCGACATCCCGTTCAGCGTCGAGAACGTCAAAGTCGGCATGGAGGCAATGCGCAAGAATGGCGTCGAGCTCGTTCCGACGGTCGAGGCGTTGCTGCCGAAGGTGGATGCGGTGATGGTTTTGAGCATCGACGGCCGGACTCGCTGGAAGGAAGTCGCGCCGGTCTTTGCGGCGCACAAGCGCGTCTACATCGACAAGCCGGTGGCGGCCTCGCTGGTCGACATCGTGCGCATCGCCAAACTGGGCGAGCGGACGGGCACGCCGTGGTTCTCCAATTCGGCGCTGCGTTACGCGCCGCATACGGTCGACGTGGTCGCCAAGTCGCCGGTCGGACGCATTTTGGGCTGCGACGCCTACAGCAGCAACGCGCCGCTCGAACCGCACCATCCCGACCTGTTCTACTACGGCATCCACGGTTGCGAGACGTTGTTCGGCATCATGGGCACGGGCTGCGAAACGGTCCAACGCGTTCGGACGCCGACGGCCGACCTGGCGATCGGCGTTTGGCAGGGCGGACGGCTCGGCACGTTCCGGGGAATTTTGCAGGGCAAGGTCGGATACGGCGCCACGGTATTCGGCGAAAAGGGCATCGCCAACGTCGGAAAGTTTGAAGGCTACGAGCCGCTGCTGTCGCGGATCGCCGAGTTCTTCAAGACGGGCAAGACGCCGATCGACGTCAAAACGATTTTAGAGGTTTACGCCTTTTTGGAAGCGGCGGACGAAAGCAAGCGGCAGTCGGGCGCGCCGGTCTCGCTGGCCAGTGTGTTGGAAAAAGCCGAAAAAGCCGCCGCGTCGTCGCCGGTTCCCGCGGCGAACGCCGACTAACGCGATTGTCTAAAAACACTCGGGTGGACCATGAGCGACACCAAAACGATTCGGTGGGGAATCATCGGGCTGGGATGGTTCGGCGGCATTCACGCTGAAACGCTGTCGACGATGCCGGGCATCGAGTTGGCGGCGGTCTGCACCCGGCGGCCGCAACGGCTGCAAGAGGTGGCCGATCGGTTTCACGTGCCGAAGCGGTTCACGGACTATCGTGAACTGCTGGCCGATCCGTCGATCGACGTGGTCGGCGTCACGACGCATGTCAACGACCATCGGGACATCGCCCTCGCGGCGTTGCGAAGCGGCAAGCATGTGTTTCTCGAAAAGCCGATGGCGCCGACGGTGTCGCAGTGCGACGAGATCGTCGCGGCGGCCCACGCGGCCAAGGGATTTTTCATGGTCGGGCACATCTGCCGGTTCGATCCGCGGGTGGCGCTGGCCAAGCAGGCGATCGACGAGGGCCGGATCGGCAAAATCCTGTCGATGCACGCCCGGCGCAATCTGACCAAGAAAATCGGCCAAGGCGTGTTGGACAACATCTCGGCCCTGATGGGCGACGGCATTCACGACGGCGACCTGATGCTTTGGTTCACCGGCGCGAAACCGACGAGCGTTTATGCACAAGAAATTCATCCCGGCGGTAAAAAATATCCCGACGGCGGCTGGGCGATGGCCCGATTGGACGACGGCGCGGTGGCTGTGATCGAGGCCATTTGGCACCTGCCCGACACGACGCCCTATGCGATCGACGCCCGGATGGAGATCATCGGCACGGAAGGCGCGTTGTACATCAATTGCAGCGAGGCCGGGTTGGAGATTCACGACGCCGCGGGCATTCGGATGCCCGACACGCTCTATTGGCCCGAGCTGTTCGGCCAGCGGTTTGGCGTTTTGCGGTCCGAGCTGCGATATTTCGCCGATTGCGTGGCGGCGGGACGGCGACCGGATCGGATCACGCCGGAGGAGTCGCGGGCGGCGGTGGCGTTGCTGGCCGGCGCGGTCGAGTCGTCGCGGACGGGACAAATCGTGCAGTTTTAGCCAAAAAAGAAGGCGAGTGGGCGGCGACATGAAGAACATGAAAATTGCCATGGTGTTGGGTCTGGCGGCGGCCGCGTTGGTTGGGCTGTCGGCGGCGGTTGCCCAAAAACCGAAGGGGGTGACGATGCAATTCGATCACGTCGGCGTGGTGACAACCGACAAGAAGCCGGGCGAGCGGTTCGTGCCGGCGACGCGAGTTTGGGTGACGGATTTTCAAAAACATCCGTTTCACGTCGAGTGGTTGCGTTACGAGTCAGACAGTCCGGTGAAGGGTCCGGTGCGCACCATGCCGCATGTGGCCTATCGCGTCGACAACATTGCGAAGGCCGCCAAGACCAACAACCTGAAGATGTTGCTGGAGCCTTTTGACGGAGGGATCGCCAAGGTCGGATTTTTTCAGACCGACGACGGTGCGGTCGTGGAACTGATGGAGTATGGTCCAAGGAAAACGAAATGACGCAGAAGATTCAATCGGTGATGGTGACCGGCGCCAGCGGCAAGTTGGGCGGACCGCTTTGCGCGGCGCTGGTCGCGGAAGGGTATCATGTGATCGCGGCTGATCGGCGGCTGCCGGTGGGCGTGGACGGCGTCGAAGAAGTGCTGCTGGACATCGCCGACGGAGCGGCCGTCGAGGCCCAAGTGGCCCGCAGCGACGCCGTGATCCATCTGGCCTCGTGCAAGGAAGATCGGGACGCGGTGATCCATGTGAGCGCGCAGGGGACGTTCAACCTGTTGGACGCGGCGATGCGGACGCGCCGGCCGAAGCGGATGGTGTTGGCCAGCGGCGACGCGGTGAACGGCATCTATTTCAATCCGCACCCGGCGCCCATCCGCGAGGACATGCCGATGGTCGCGTATCCCGGCTACTACGCCTTGTCGAAAGTGGTCGAGGAGACGATGTTTCGGCAGTATTACTGTCAGGCGGGCGTGCCGACGGTCATCGTGCGCATGTCGTGGATTCAGGCCGAGGACGACATCGTGTCGCATCTGACGGTCGCGGAGCCGCAATTCGGCGTGCCGGTGTGGTCCGAGTTGATGAACAAAGGGCAGCGGGCCCATTTTGCGGCGGGCGGCGATGCGGCGGTCGCGCTGCGCCATCCGAACGGCAAGCCGTTGCTTCGGCACGTCGTGGCCGTGGAGGACTGCATCCAAGCTTATTTGTTGGCGCTTCGGACCGACGGCATCGAGGGCGAGACGTTCATGGTGGCGATGGATTCGCCGTTCAATTACGTCGAGGCCGCCCAGCATTTGGCCAAGCGGATGCATATCGAGACGATCGACCTGATCGATCCGGTCGGCCAGGATTTTTGCATCGACAACGCGAAGGCGCGCTACGTGCTCGGTTTCAAGCCGAAGTACGACATTTTCAGCTTGATCGACAAAGCGATCGAATTTCGCCGAAACGGCTGCACGCGGCGCGAACGTTCCGGTTTTAAAGGCTAATGGATTTGCAGCCATCACAGGCAGTTCACAACGGCAGTCGAAGGAAAAAGTTTTCATGAGCAGTTTGCAAGAAAAGGTTGTTTTGGTGACCGGCGGCACGTCGGGCATCGGCGAGGGCTGCACGGAATTGTTCGCTCGGGACGGCGCGAAAGTGGTCACGATGTCGATTCAACCCAAGGAAGGCCATGCGTTGGCCCGACGGTTGACCGACGAGGGGCACACGTGCCTGTTTTATGAGGGCGACGTGTCGAAAGAGGCGGACGTCAAGGCGGCGGTCGATCTGGCCGTGTCGCAGTTCGGCCGGTTGGACGCCGTCCACGCGAACGCCGGGCTGATGCGCAACCAAAAAATCACCGACCTGACGCTCGACGATTTTTATGCGATGGTCAACGTGAATCTGCTCGGGCCGGTGTTGGCGGCGAAATACGCCATTCCGGTCATGGAGCGGCAGGGCAAGGGCGTCATCGTGATGACGACGTCGGTGGCCGCGGACATCGGGTTCCCGTGCCATGGAATCTATTGCGCCACGAAGGCCGGCCTGGTCGCGCTGATCCGCTCGTTGACGACCGATCACAGTCCCAAGGGCGTTCGATTCGTCGGCGTCAGCCCGGGCACGATCGACACGCCGATGTTGGCGGCCTCGTGCGCCGGCTGGTCGAAGTCGAAAGAAGAAATCTACGCCGACGTGGCCCGACGCATCCCGGTCCAACGACTCGGGAAACCGGCGGACATCGCCCACGCGGTCCGATTCCTGATGAGCGACGAGGCCGGATTCATCAACGGCAGCATCGTGAATCTGGAAGGCGGAACGCTTTGTTTGCCGCCGTGGTAAGGCGCGGCGCAGGGTTTGCGGCTTTAGCGGAGTCCAAAAATGCCGGTGGCGTACCAGATGCCGTTGCGGCCGCGCTTCATGTCGTAGCCGAAAAACCGATTCGGCGAGCTGACCGCGCTCCAGTGGCCGTCGGAAAGCCGCCAGCAACGCACGCATTCGATCGCCGCCTCGACCAGGTTTTCGCCCGGCCAACTCTCGGCGCAGACTTCGCGGGCCGTGCCGCCGCCGGGCAGCCGCCCGATGATGCGTTGAAATCGCGATTCCCAAGACTGATGGCCTTGGACGCCGACATCGGCTTGATATTGCGCGTGGTCGCTGGCCTCTTCCACCAGATCGGCGTTGATCTGCCCGGTGGTGGTGCTGGCTGGATGATCCGGATGAATGCGAACCGCGTAGATCAGCGTCCGTTGGGTGAGGGTGCCGGGCGGGAGGTCCAAAATCACGGCCATCTGTTCCGGCGTGTATTGAAGTCGCTCGGTGATCGGAAACATGCTGACCACCGCGCCGCGCAAGTTCGGATCGTCGTGGCGGAAGTCGACGATGGCGATGCCGGGCCGCCCGAGCATCTCTTGGAAAGCCGGGTGTTCCAACAGGGTGACGGGCTTGCCGCCCACGCGGATTTTCGCGTCGACGGGCAATTGCACGCATACGTAGTCCTTCAGCTTTCGCCGAACTTGGACGTCGTCGAGCACGTCGGCTTTGAACTGACTGCACGCTTGCTGGCTGCAACCATCGCAAAAGTAAATCAAAAGCATCCGGTCGCGCCGTTCGGCCTCGGACATGGCTTTGGCGTAGTCGTCGCGCCAAACCGGTCCGCGGGCTCGCGGCGTCGCGGCTTCCAGGGATGCTGAACTGCTGAGAACGATCGTCGCTAGGCAGAAAGACAGAATCCGACCAAAGTTTCCGACCATGTTGGGGTTCCCCCGAAAGTCTGTGTGGTAGGGCAGGTTTTAGAGGCGCCGACGAATACAAAACACCGGAGGGATTTGAAAACCACCCAAGTGGCGTACTTTCCGTTAAATTGCTGAAACCGCGATTGTTAGCGAACGTTATACTTGGTAAGCTACGCAAACTCAAGCGGCTGTAAGGCCTCTCAGCAACAGACTTCTTCAAAAACTGGCCCGCGCGGATGCGTGGCAACATAAGGAATTAGGGATATGAATCGCAGGACGGCCCGTGGTGTTTTGGCGTTGGTCGGTGGCATAAGTCTCGTTTGGACAACGACATGCGTTATGGGAGAGTCCGTCGCGACGAACCCGTCGGCCAAGGATTTGCCGGCGTTGTGTCAGAAGGCCAAATCGCAATACCACCCGTTGACGCAATCCGACGTGGATCAGGCCAAAACCGCGTTGACCGCGGCCCTAGAGCGGTTAACCACGAGGCTTGAGGCGGACGGGGCCAATGGGCAGGCGTGGCGCAAGTTTTTGGACCTCGACGCGCTGGCGGCGCAATTGCAGACCGCGCGGCCCGACCGGGCGGTGGTGGGACGCACGCTGGTTCGATGCAACAGCGGCCACGACGGGCTCGATTTGGTTTGGTTCGTCGATTTCCAACGCGCGCTGCACAACTATCTGGCCACATGCGGCGCGGTCGACAACAATCCGGCGATTCGCGCCGCGTTCGAGCAAAAGCTGGACGCGCTGTCCGCTCGATTGAAGTCGTATGCCGTCCGGCCGACGACCGAGGGCGCTTTGGAGATCACCGAGACGGTTCGATGGTTGGCCAGCGCGCATCAGGCGCCGGAGTTGGTCCGCGCGATTCTTCGCGGTTACGTTCATCCGAACTTGATCGGCGAGATGTCGGCGGCGGTGTTCGGCAGCGGCATTGCCGGGCCGGTCGACGACACGTCCGACGTGCGCGATTGCATCTTGAAGACGGACATTCACGGCACGGCTCGAACCGTCGGGAAGACGAGCGTCGCGTTGTCGCCGAGCGGAGAGTTCGGCGTGTTCGACACATTGTTCGCGGGCGTGACCACCAGCGAGAACGTCGGCTACAACGGGCCGGTGACGATCTACAGCACGTCGACCACGCAGATGACGGCGCGCAAGCGGCTTTGGGTCGACGCCAACGGTTTGTCGTCGCATCCGGCCGAATCGTGCGCCGCCACCGACGTGAACATTCAAGACATCCAGTCGAAGAACGGCAACGCGATGATCGAGCGTTTGGCCTGGAAAAAGGCTGGAAAACAGCAGTCCGAAGCCGAGTCGATCGCGTCGAGCCACGCCGAATCGCGGTTGAACGACCGGATCGACCAGCAGGCGGACGAGATGATCGAGCGGGCCAATCGGTCCTACGTCGAGAAGTTTCAGCAGCCGTTCACCGAACGAAAACTGTTTCCGCAGATGGTCCATTTCAGCACCACGGAGCGGGCGATCTCGCTGACGGCGTTGCAGGCCGGCGACGGCAAGCTGGCGGCCGTGGGCGAGGCGCCGGCGGTGGCTCCTGGCGCCGAGATGTCGCTGCGAGTTCACGAGTCGATGATCAACAATCTGGCCTTCGACGCACTGGCCGGCCGGACGATCTACGAGCAAAAAGTGCAGGCGGCGGTCACCGACACGCTCGGAAAGTTGCCGGAGAAGATGAAGGGCGACGACGACGGCAAGCCGTGGGCGATCACGTTCGCTCCGCGTCAGCCGATCTCGCTGACGTTGGTTGACAACGGGTTCACGATCACCATCCGCGGCGTGAAGTTTTACAAGGGCGGAGACGCCCATCCGGGCATGAACATTTCGGCCACCTACAAGGTCGAGCGGTCGGGCAAGGGCTTTAAGGCGGTTCGGCAGGGCGACATCGAGGTGTTGCCGCCGGACTTCAAACCCGGCAAGCAGATCGACGCGCGGCGGCAAGTGATCCGCAAACTGCTGCAGAAGCGGTTCGCCAAGATTTTCGAGCCGGAAATCTTCGGCGACGGGTTCGAGCTGCCGGGCAAGTGGAAGGTGGCGGGCAAGATGACGCCGATTCAGGTGGCGATCAAGGACGGCTGGCTGACGATCGCATGGCGGCGGGCGGATCCGGAGAAATAGGGCCCGCGGCCGTGGAAATCGCGGACCTTCGATTTTTGCGTGGTTTTCACGTTTGCAGTACTTTCGGTCCACGGCGGTTTTCATTAAAATACCGGGCCATGAAATCGCTGCAAGGTCAACTGCTGGTGGCGTCGCCGCAATTGCTCGACCCGAACTTCGCGCGGACGTTGGTGCTGGTGGTTCAGCACGACGACAACGGGGCGTTCGGCGTGGTCGTCAATCGGCCGGTGAGCAAGACGGTCCAGGAGCTTTGGCGCGAGGTGGGCAGCGCGCCGTGCCACAGCCGGCTGCCGATCTATCTGGGCGGTCCGGTGCCGGGCCCTTTGTTGTCGCTGCACGCGCAGCCGTCGCTGGCTGAGAGCGAACCGGCGCCCGGCGTTTTCTTCGCCGCGAACAAACAGCACCTCGACCAATTGGTGTTGAGCGAGACGCCGGCGTACAAGATTTTCGTCGGCCACGCCGGCTGGGGCGCCGGACAGTTGGAGAACGAATTGGAGCAGGGCGCATGGCGAACGATGCCCGCCGTGCCCGAATGCGTTTTTTCGACCGAGGAAGCGATCTGGGAGGCGGCGTTCCGCGAGTTGGGGCATTCGCTGCTGAAGTCGATGCTTCAGGTGAACGATTTACCGCCCGATCCGACGGTCAATTGAGCGGCGCGAACTCTGTCCGTCGCAAAACGATTCCACAAGAAACGACAACCATCCGAGGGAGAATTCATCCTGCAATGATTTCCAAGAGCGTCATGAAGGAACTGGTGGCGAAACACGGCACGCCGTTGTTCGTGGTCGATCATGAGGAAATCCGGGCGAATTACGCCGAGTTCCGCCGGCGGCTGCCGCGCGTTCAGGCCTATTACGCCGTGAAGGCCAATCCCGACCCGGCGATCGTCCAGACGTTGTACGAGGCGGGCGCCAGTTTCGACGTGGCCTCGATGCCCGAGTTCGACATCGTCTATCAATACATCAAGGGGCTTTCGGCGAAGAAGCGGCAAGACTTCATTTGGGACAAGATCATCTATGCGAATCCGATCAAGGCGAACGAGACGCTCCAGCAGTTGGATCGCTACAAGCCGCTGGTGACGTACGACAATTTGGAAGAGATTTCCAAGGTTCGAAAATACGCGCCGCACGCCGGTCTGGCGTTGCGGTTGCGTGTGCCGAACACCGGCGCGATGGTTGAGTTGTCGTCGAAGTTCGGCGCGTCGTCGGGCGAGGCTGTCGAGCTGATTCAGGCGGCGCACGACGCCGGGCTGGTCGTCGAGGGGCTCAGCTTCCACGTCGGCAGCCAGACGACCAATTTTGAGAACTACGTGCAGGCGTTGAATCTGGCGGCGGGCGTGGTTCATGAGGCGGCCGAGCGCGGGTTTCAGATGAAGTTGATCGACATCGGCGGCGGATTTCCCGCCCCGTATGACGAGCACGTCCAGCCGTTCAAAACGCTGGCGCGGCGGATCAACGCGGAGTTGGATCGGCTGTTTCCGCCGGAGATCGAGATTTTGGCGGAGCCGGGCCGGTTCCTGGTGGCCACGGCCGGCGTGGCGATCGCCAAGGTGATCGGCAAGGCCACGCGCGACGGCAAGCAGTGCTTTTATCTCGACGACGGCGTCTATCACACGTATTCCGGCATTCTGTTCGACCACTGCCAGTACCATTTGAAGGCGTTCAAAACCGGTCCGACGCAGATTTGCTCGGTGTTCGGTCCGACGTGCGACGCGTTGGACACGATCTCGCTGGCCGAGGAACTGCCCGACTTGCAGTTGGGCGATTACGTCTACAGCCAGAACATCGGGGCGTACAGCCGAGCGTCGTCGACGTGGTTCAACGGTTTCCCGCCGGCGAAGGTGGTTCACTTGAACCGGTAGGCCGCATCACGAATGGGTGTGGCGTTCGTTATTTTTTCGGGAAAACATGCCCACGACAAGCGTGGGCATGGCACCCAACTTGGCCCAATTTGGCACCCAACTTGGCGCCCGCCACACTCAAGTGAGATGCGATGGAGGCTGCTGGCAGGACGACCGATTCGCCATGCGTCCCACGATCAGCTCGCCGTTGAAAAACACGGCGCGGACGCGGCGGAAGGTTCGGGAGAAGACGGCCACGTCGGCTTGTTTGCCGGGCTCCAGGCTGCCGGTGCGGCGTCCGAGGCCGAGGAATTGGGCCGGATTGAGCGAGGCCATGCGGACGGCGTCGTGCATCGGAGCGCCGGTGAATTTAGTGAATCGAAACACGCCGCGATTGACCAGGATGCTGCTGCCGATCAGCGTGCCGTCGTCGGCGTAGTACGCGCCGCGCCGGTCGCTGCGGATGGCTCGGCCCATGTACTGATAAAGACCGGGCCGGACGCCGGCCGACACCGCGGCGTCGGAGACCAGCACGATTCGTTCGGCCGGTTTCGTGCGATACGCCACTTGCAGCAAATCGGGCGCGACGTGGGTTCCGTCGGGGTTCAGTTCCACGACGACGCGGGACTGATTCAGACCGAAGGCCGCCAGTCCGGGGTCATGGTGGTCCAGTCCGCTCATGGCGTTGAACAGATGGGTGCAGCCGAACTGTCCGGTGCGGCAGACCGACGCCGCGACGGAGGCCGTGGCCAGACTGTGGCCCACGCACGGCAGGATGCCGAGCCGACGCATGGCCGAGGGCAGACGTTCGGCGCCGGGCAACTCGGGCGCGAAAGTCATCAAGCGGATCCGCCCTCTGGCCATTTTTTGTAATTGGGCGAGGTAATCCAAATCGACGGGTCGGACGAAGCGTTTTTGCACCCCGCCGCGTTTGTTGGGGTTTAGGAACGGGCCCTCGACGTAAAGGCCGAGAATGCGGTCGCGGCACGAGACCTGGTCCAACAGGGCCGTCATGCGGCGGAGGACGGGCTCGGAGGCCATCATGGTCGGCAGGAACCGGACGATTCCCTGACGCAGCAACGTCCGGGCTAAGCGTTCCAGGTCGTCCTTGGTGCAAGTTTGCCAGCCGATCAGGTCGGCGCCGTGGAGGTGCATTTCGATCAGGCCCGGCGTCACGTAGTCGCCGTGGGCGTCGAACTCCAAGGCGTGGCGGGGCGTTTTTCGCATGGGGCCGGCGTATTGAATCCGCCCATCGGCCAGCAGAACCGTTCCGTCGACGATCGAACGGTCGGGCAAAATCACTTCGCCGTGTTGAATGGCAATGGGGTCCACGCACCACCTCCGGTGCTTTTCATTATACCGTCGGCGTCGGCGGGACGGAAATGGCCTCGGGCGGCTGGTTGACGAACGCCGGGCGGCCGCGCTACAATCAAAGGTTGTTTTTTGTGGCACGTTGTTCCACCCAGGGAACTCGCCGTCGAGAGGATGGCGGGCGAAGATGGCCGTACTTCAATCGCTGCAAGGTCCGAACGCGGGACAATTGTTCCCTCTCGAAGGGGCCACGATCGTGTTGGGTCGTCATCCGGCTTGCGATCTTGTGTTGGAATCGGGGGCGGTCAGCCGGCAACACGCTCGGATCATCAATCTCGACGGGCAGTTTTTCATCGAGGATTTGCACAGCCGCAACGGGACGTTGTTGAACGGGCAGCCGATCGCGCGGCGGTGTCCGTTGGATGAAAACGACGAGATCGGCATTTGCGACCTGACGTTTTCGTTCCATCAGGGATTGCCCACGCCGGAGCTGGCGCCCCTCACGGAGCGGCGGACGATCGAGGCGGACCGCGAAGCGCTGATGGTGGACGACGAGCCGTCGGGCGACAACTCGACCGTCATGCCGATGGTGAATATTTCGTCGGGTTCGACGGGGCTTGGACTGGCCGTCAACACCGAGGCGAAGTTGAAGGCGCTGATCGAGATCAGCCGGAACCTGGGCCAAGCGGTCGGGCTGGCCGAAGTGCTTTCCAAATTGCTGGACAGTTTGTTCACGATTTTTTTGCAGGCCGATCGCGGATTCATCGTGTTGCGCGACGCGACGACGGGCCGGCTCGTGCCGAAGGCGATCAAATATCGACGCCGCGAGGACTCGCAAACGGTGCGGATCAGCCGGACGATCGTGCAGAACGTGATGTCGAACAAAGAGGCGTTGTTGTCGGCCGACGCGGCCAACGACGCGCGGTTCGACATGGCCGACAGCATCGTCGATTTTCAGATCCGTTCGATGATGTGCGCGCCGCTGATCAATCGGGACGGCGAGTCGCTGGGCGTGATCCAGCTCGACACGCTCGACCCGCGCAATCGGTTTCAGCAGGAAGACCTCGACGTGTTGGCCAGCGTGGCCTGTCAGGCGGCGTTTGCGGTCGAAAACGCGCAACTGCACGAGGCGGCGATGCGCGACGAGGCCCTGCGTCGCGAGTTGGCCGTGGCGCATGAAGTGCAGCGGGGTTTTTTACCGTCCGCCGCGCCGCGCATTCCCGAATACGAGTTTTTCGAGTTTTACGAGCCGGCGAACCAGTTGGGCGGCGACTATTACGACTACATCGAGCTGCCCGGCGGACGGCTGGCGGTGGTGGTGGCGGACGTGTCGGGCAAGGGCATCTCAGCGTCGCTGCTGATGGCCAAGCTTTCGGCCGAGACGCGATACTGTCTGGCGAGCGAGCCGTCGCCGGCCGAGGCGGTCGGACGATTGAACCGCGCGTTTTGCCAAAGCGGTTTGGAGGATCGTTTCGTCACGATGGTGGTCGGCGTGCTGGATCCGAAACGCCACGAGGTGACGATCGTCAACGCGGGACATTTGCCGCCGCTGTTGCGGCGCGGTCCGGGCTCGGTCGAAACGGTCGGGACGTCGGAATCACGATTGCCGTTGGGCGTGGACGCCGGCGTGGACTATGTGCCGACGGTGCTGTCGTTGGCGCCGAGCGAATCGTTGGTTTTTTACACCGACGGGATCACCGAGGCGATGAACGCCGGGGACGAACTATACGGTTCGCCGCGTCTGCTCCAGATGGTGCAGTCGGACGTCGAGGGGGTCGAGCGGCTGGGCCGGTGCATTCTCGACGACGTCAAGCGATTCGTCGGCGCGCGGCCGCAGAGCGACGATATGTGCCTGGCGTGTTTTGGCCGCGTGCAAGTTTGATATGCGTTTCAAGCTTTTGCGAAATCGCAAGCGGCTCCTTGCGGCCACGGGAGGCATGGCGGGCGGCGCTCACCCCCCGCTCTCCTCTATTTCAGGTATTTCCGGCGAATCGTGGTCAACGTTCGCATGGCGGGCTTGGTGCGGCCTCGGGCGTCGAACAGTCCGGCGTTGGGAAACCCGTGCGGATAGGCGTCGCAGAGCTGGTTCCAGAGGACGCCCTGCACCATCGGTTTGGCCAGCGACAACGGGACGAACCGCGAGGCCCAGGCTTGTTGCGAGGCGGGCGTCCAGGTGTCCGGCGCCACGGCGGCTTGGCGTCGCGCCATGGGGTCGGGATTGTCGGTGCTGGGCGCCGACAGAGACAGCCAAAGCGGCACGCCCAGCAGACTCCAGATGTCCAGCAGCCGGTTGAATTCCAACGGATGACGCAACAGCGTTCCGCCGGGCGAGTATCCGACGTTGATCTCCAACATCAGACCGGCCAGGTCCAGGCCGGCGCGAATCAGCGCGTCGGCGAAATGCAGCGGCGGAAAATCGGAATCCCGTTGACGCATGTATTCGGCCCAGGGCTGGTCGAAGGAAATGAACACGGGCGTGCCGGGATCGAGCGAACGGACCAACTCGACGGTCTGAGCGACCAGTTGCAGCCGTTCTTGTTCGCTGATGGCCAACTCGGCGGCGGCGTTGACCCGACCGGCGCAGATCCAGCCGTCGACCTGGCCGCGATAACGTTGGACGGCGGCTCGGACGAACGTGGAAACGTAGTCCTGCACGCTGTCGAAATCGTCGTCGAACAAGTAGAAGGAGTCGGGCAAGGCGACGGGATCGAGCATCAACAGAGGGCCGGCCAAGGTGTGCAGCCGGTTGGCGCGGCACCAGGCGATTTGGGCGTCGCTGGTGGTCCAAAGAAAATCGCCCTCGGCGGTTTCGGTGTCGCGCCAGGCGATGGGGACTTCGGCGGCGTTGAAAGTCTTCAGCACGTGGCCGGCGACGCGGCCGTCCAACAGCGTGCCGCCCAGATCGACGCCGAGATACTCGGTTTGCGCGCCGCCGGTGCGACGACGGACCGACAGGGCCTGGCTGGCGTAAGCGGCCGCCAGACGATCGCCGGCGTCCAACGCCGCACGCAGGGCCGTTTCGGCCAACTCGGTCGACGCCGCCGGGTCGTCTTGCGCGACGACGGCCCAGGAAAACCGATCGACCGCCTCGGCCAGCTTGGTCGTCACGGTCTCGGGGACCGTCAGACCGATGAGTTGCCATTCGGAGAGTTGATTGCGGACTTGGACGATGCTTCCGCGGGCCAACTCCAACGGCAGCCGGTAGGGCTCGTCGCGTTCCATGAGGCTGGCGGAGGTGAGCGTGAGCTGTCCGTAGCCCTCGACCGGCCAAGGGATATGGAGATTGGCGGAATCGGAGGCGGCCCGTTGGAGCGAGAGCTCGCCCCCCTCGGCTGTGGCGTGCACCTGCCAGGATACGCGGTCCATGCCGGACAGATACGCCTGTTGGACCATTTCTTCGGTGATGCGTTGCGTCGGAAAGACACGGAATCGCATCAAGCCCATCAGATTTACGTCCTCGGAAAGACACCAACGGGGGAGAGGGTCATGGCACAGGCAAGTGGCCACCTATATTTTTAATCTAACGAAGGCCGAGGGTTCCGGCAAGCACCGCGCCGATACTTTGCATTTTTCCCAATTTTTCACTTTCCGGGCCCTTCATGCCTTCCCGGGTCCCCCGCTGGCCAATTGTTCTCCGGGGGGTTATATTCGGCGGGGATTGGCGTCGGGGCAGACGGGCGCCTGTCTTCCTCGGTCTTCGATCCATTACAATTCCAACGTGCGCATCACCGCCTGTTGATCCTTCGGGAAAGCAGGCTGATTTTCCAGGATGGAAGCGCAACGTTGAATGGGAATCCCTATTACGTCGTGACGCGAACCTTCGGAACCAAACCATGTCCCCATCGCTTGTTCTTGAAACTTCGTTGCCGGGTCTGCCGGTGCGACGCGGCAAAGTCCGCGACATTTACGATCTGGGCGATCGCGTGTTGCTGGTCAGCACGGATCGGATCAGCGCGTTCGATTGGATTTTGCCGACGGGCATTCCGGACAAGGGCCGCGTGCTGACGCAGATCGCCGCATTTTGGTTTGAAGCGCTCGGCGAGCCGTGCCATTTGATTACGACGGACGTCGCGCGGATGGGACTGCCGGAGGGGACCGATCCTCGCCAGTTGGAAGGGCGATCGACGCTCGGACGAAAGACCCGCGTCGTGCCGATCGAGTGCGTGGTGCGCGGCTATCTGGCCGGTTCGGGCTGGAAGGAATATCAACAGCGAGGGACGGTCTGCGGGGTTCCGTTGCCGGCCGGATTGAAGGAAAGCAGCCGGTTGCCGGAGCCAATCTTCACGCCGTCGACGAAGGCCGCCGAGGGCCACGACGAAAACATCACGTTCGAGCGGATGGCGGACCTGATCGGCCGCGAGTTGGCCGAGGAGTTGCGTCGTCGGTCGTTGCGGATTTTCAGGCGAGGGTCGGAGTATGCGCGTCAGCGGGGCATTTTGATTGCGGACACGAAATTCGAATTCGGCCAAATCGGCGACGAGCTGTTGCTGATCGACGAGGTGATGACGCCGGACAGTTCGCGGTTTTGGCCGGTCGATCAGTACGAGCCCGGTCGTGGGCAGCCGTCGTTTGACAAGCAGTTTGTGCGCGATTGGCTTTTGTCGACGGATTGGGACCGGAACAGTCCGCCGCCGTCGCTGCCGGAGGAAATCGTCACGAAAACTCGGCATAAGTATATCGAAGCGTACGAACGGCTGACCGATCGGGTGTTCCTGGGATCGAAAAGGGAGGAGGAGGAGGGCTTCGCAGCCGAATAAGAGTGAAAGATACGATGGCTTGTCGAACGTGCCGGACGTTCCGCCCTCAGCTCTCTCGACCCCCCTGATCGTGAGAAAGGATCGCACAATGATCGAATTTCGCAAACGGGTATTGTTTCTAGGTTATGGTGCGGTGGCCCAATGCGCCTTGCCGATTTTTGTGCGGCATTTTCATGTTCCGCCCCAGAACGTCACGGTGTTGGACTTTGAGGACCGCACCGAGGCGATGGCGCCGTGGACCGCCCAGGGCATGCGGTTCGTTCGGCAGCGGATCACCCCGGACAATCTCGGCGCGGCGCTGGGCGAGTATCTTTCGGCGGGCGACCTGCTGATCGACCTGGCCTGGAACATCGACTGCTGCGAGATCGTCCAGTGGTGTCACGACCACGGCGTGTTGTATTTGAACACGTCGGTCGAGATTTGGGATCCGTACACCGGCGCGACCGAAAAACATCCGACCGAGCGGACGCTTTACTGGCGCCACATGAATCTGCGTCGCATGACCGCCGCCTGGTCGCGGCCGGGTCCGACGGCCGTGTTGGAGCATGGCGCCAATCCGGGCCTGATTTCGCATTGGACCAAGCAGGGGCTGCTGGACATCGCCGAGCGGCTTTTGGAGGACAAAAAAGTCGAGGGCCGGCAGGCGGAAGAAATTCAACAGCTCGTCCGCGATCGGACCTTCAACCGGTTGGCCATGCAGTTGGGCGTCAAGGTGATTCATTGCAGCGAGCGCGACACGCAAATCACCGATCGCCCGAAACAGGTCGGCGAGTTCGTCAACACGTGGTGCATCGAGGGTTTCCGCGAAGAGGGCATCACGACGGCCGAGATGGGCTGGGGCACGCACGAAAAGCAAATGCCTCCGCTGAGCTACTCGCACGCCGCCGGCCCGCGCAATCAAATCTGCCTGGCTCGGATGGGCATGAACACTTGGGTCGTCTCGTGGGTGCCGCACCATTGCATCCGCGGCATGATCATCCGCCACGGCGAGGCGTTCACCATTTCCGACCGTCTGACCGTTTGGGACGGCGATCGGGCGATCTATCGGCCGACGGTCCATTATGCGTATTGCCCGTGCGACGCGGCCATCGTTTCGCTGGAGGAGTTGCGGGGACGCGACTACGCTTTGCAATCCGATCAGCGGATCATGCGCGACGAGATCATCGGCGGCGAGGACATTTTGGGCGCGCTGTTGATGGGCCACGCCTATCAATCGTGGTGGACCGGCAGCTCGCTGTCGATCGACGCGTCGCGCCGGCAGGTGCCCCATCAGAATGCGACGACCATGCAAGTGGCGATCTCGGTGGTGTCGGCGGCCCTTTGGATGGTCGAGCATCCCGACCGCGGCGTCTGTTCGCCCGAGGATCTGCCGCACGAGTACGTCTTGAATCTCGCGAAGCCGTACTTGGGCCGGTCGTTGTCGCTGCCGGCCGATTGGACGCCGTTGAAATACTACGTCAACCATTTCCACGGTTTCAATCAGCCCGACCTCGACTTCGACGATCCGTGGCAGTTCAAAAACTTTTTGGTCACCGATGGTGATTAGACTAGCCGGCGTCCTTGCAGCCACTGGCGGTATCCGGCCAACGTGGCTTCGACCATGCAGTCGGCCGTAAAGAGCGACTCGGCCCGCTGGCAGGCTCGCTGTTGCCGTTGGGCGCGTTGGTCGGGCGAGGCGTCCCATGCGTCGAGAATCGCGCGGCCCAGGGCGGCGGGATCGCGCGGCGGAACGGTCCACGCCACCGGCTGGTCGTCGGGAACGCCATCCAACAGCAGGTCCGTGATGCCGCCGGCCGCGGAGGCGACGATCGTGCATCCGGCGAGCATCGCGTCGATCAGCGTCGAGCAGAGCCCCTCGAGGTGCGACGGCTGCACGATCGCATCGGCCGCCCGGATCAGGTCGGGCACGTCGTCGCGATAACCGAGAAACCGGACGTTGGACGCGATGTTCAGCCGCCGGGCCTGCTCCTGAAGCGTTTCGAGCAATTCGCCGTCGCCGGCCAGGGCCAGCACCGCGCGCGGACGTTTTGCCAGCACGTCGGGCATCGCGTCCAACAGGTATCGGTGCCCTTTGTGATCGGTCAGTTTGGCGACGACCAACAGCAGCGGCTGATCGTCCGTCAGATCGAGCGACCGTCGGCCGCGTCGTCGATCGCCCGATCGGCTGCGCGACGGATCGACGCCGTCGTGGACGACGCGAAGCATCTGCGGCGACAGCCCGCCGTCGCGACACGCTTGGGCCACGGCGTTGGACACGCAAAACACCGCGTCGCAAAACCAACGATAGCGATGGGCCGAGTGAATCGGGAAATCGACCCGGCGGGCCATGACGCGGACGGGAATCGACAGCCCGAGCGACGCCAAGCCCGCACCGGTCATCGCGTGCGAATCGTTGTAGTGAAGCACGTCGGGCCGAAAACGTTGGAGCGCGCGGCGGATACGCCCGAGGGCTCCGAGATTCCATCCGCGGCCGGTGAAATCGACCACGTCGAAGCCGGACTGGGCCATGCGCTGGGCAAAATCGCCGCCGCGCCGGGCGAGAATCACGCAGCGGACGCCTCGACGTCGCAAGCCCTCGACCAACAGTTGGGCCTGGACTTCGCCGCCGTGCCAATGTTGCTGCGTGGAGGCGACGGCGACGGTTCGTGGGAGGTCGAGGGACATGGTCATGGAACCATTGAGAGGAAAGTTGCGTCCGATCAGGCGGACTCCGCGTTGCAAGGGTGCGGCTGGAACCGTTCGGCGGCGACCGGCCGGGAAGGTCGGGCGGCCCGCAGCAGGAGAATCGCCAAAACGATCAGCGACGCGAAATAGGTCGGGGTCGTGCTGTACGAATTTCCCAAGACGCAAAAACACGTCAAAAACGCGCCGGCGCCCAGCCACACGGCCGGGGTGGCCCAGTCGCGATCGAAGCACAGTTTCAGACCGACCAGTGCGACGGCGGGCGCGGCGAACATCAAGTGGTGCATCTCGGCCGCCGGCGAGGCCAACAAGCTGCCCAGCAGATAGGCGCAGAACGGCCAGACGTCGCGCTGCGGGCGCTCGGACGATTTTGACGCGACGTCGACGGTCAGCATGACGCCCAGGGCCGTCAGCAGCCCGAGCAGCTTCGGCCAGAGGCTCGTGGCCGCGCCGGGCAGAAGGTAAAGGATCGTTCCACGCAGGCCGAAAAACATGCGGTCGTCATGCGGGCCGGGGTCTAGGAAGGACGGCATCAAAAACGCGTGGAAATAGTGTTCGTAGAGCGCAAAAAGATTTTTTCCAACGACCAGGCCCGGCAGCAGGCAAAACACGACCGCCGCCGCGCAGGTCCACGACAACACCCGCCAACGACGGCGCATCACGACGAACAGCAGCAGAACGGCCGGCAGCAGTTTGATGGCGATGGCCGCCGCGAGCCAAACCGCCGCGGGAACGTCGTGGTCGTGCATGAACTCGCGGAGGAACAAGATGCAGCAAAACACCACGAGCAGATTGACCTGACCGTTGAGCAGATTGCTTTGGATCGGCAGAAGGAGCACCAGGAACAGCGCCAAGCAGGGCCAGGCCAAATGCCATCCGACGGTGGTTTTTAATTCATCGGAAGCGAGCCGCACGAGCGTCAGGCAGCCCGCGGCCAGCGACGCCGCGCCGAGCGCGAACCAGAGAAAGTTGGCCAATTCACAGGGCAGCGACGCCAGCGGGATCATCGCGAACGCAAAAAACAGCGGATAGATGTACGGAAAATGCGAGCCTGTTTGGTAGGGATTTTCGCCGCTCTCAAGGGCGCGGGCCGAAAGCAGGTAGCTGGTCAGGTCGTAGCCTTGGGGCCGATGAGCCCGCTGATCGGTTTGGAGCCACAAGACGAGCAGCACGACGGCCAGGATGGCGAGGGCGACGGCCGGGCGACGTCCGACGGCCCAAAACAGGCTGAGGATTTTGTTCATCGGCGGCGGATCCTCGACCTATTTTAGGGATGCGGCGTCGGCTGTCGGGCGTTTTTCAACAGGTTGGGGCGAACCAATAAGTAAAACTCGTCTTGGGCCTCGGGCAGGACGTCGGGGCCGAGCGGCGACCATCCCTGTCGCTTCATGCGGTTGGCCAGCGCGAGACATTGCCGCGGCGTCTGCTGCTTGGAGGGCCGCAAAATCACCACGTCGGCCTTTTCAGATCGGATCAAGGCGACGATTGTCGATTCCGCGGCGTCGCGGCGATAGGTGGTGAACGAATCCTCGCAGTCGGCGTAGAAACCGATGACGGAGGCGACTCCGACGGGACCGACGATGTGGAGCGGTTTTGGGAGGTTTTGGTCCAGCCAACGTCCGACCTCGACCTCGGCGCGGCGGGTTTTGAAATAGCTTCGGTTGCTGGTCAGGCCGATCGTCAGATTCGCGGCGACGATCGCGGCGAGGAGCGTCGTCACGGCGACGACTTGCGGAATTCGTCGGGCGTCGAACCGCCGCACGAAGCGCGCCGTGCGTTCGAGCAGGGCCAACAGTCCCAACGCGGCCCAGGGCGAAGCCATCAACACGATCGGCATCGCATAGCGCGGACAAATCATGCGATCGATCCACAATTGGATCCAGATTCCGCCCAGGACCAACAGGGCGACGTAAAACAGCGTTTGATGGTCGCGGCGGATCCAGACGCGTCGCCAACCCCAGATGCCGCCGAACATCAGCAGCGCGAAGATCGGCGACAGGCCTCGCGTCATGGTGGGGATGAACACCCAAATCATGCGGCCGAGGGTCAAGTGGCCGGCGATCTCGTCGGATTGGCCGTCCCACAACGATTCGAGCCACTCTTGGGCGCGTGAAAGCGGCGCGACGCGGATCATCGTCGAGCCCGCGTGGCTGGAGGTCCAGGCGATGTCCGCCACGGCCAACAGCAGCGGGAAGATCACGACGCAGGCCAGGGCGCCGCCGAGCAATCGGCCTCGTCCGGTCGGCAACGCGAGGCATCGCCAAAACGTCCAAAGCACGAATGGAACCAAGAGAAACAGACCTTCGACGCGCGTCATCGTGGCCAGCGTGATCGCGGCGCCGGCGGCGAGGAACCAGACGTTGCGCAATTCGGTGGCCGCGCGCCACAGCACGTAAAGCGACAACGTGAAAAAGAACCAGAACGTCGGGTCGCGCATCAACTCGGGACTCCACTCGACGGCTTTCGGATGCACGGCGTAGAGGAGGCACGCCGCCAACGCCACGCGATGGTCGAATTGTCGGCGAATCCAGCCCCAAAGCGGCAGCGCCACGAGACTGGAAATCAAGACGCCCCAAAGCGCGCCGCCCGTTTGCCAATCGAAGCCCAAGCGGTGCATGGCCGCCAGAATGAACGGATAGACGTTCAGCCGCATGTCGTCCCGAAAGACCGCCTGAAAATCGCCATGGTCGATGGCTTGAGCGAGTCGGACATATAAAACGCCGTCGGGACAGACGCTCGGGATGCGCATCGCCATCCACGCGCGCGGCACGAGACAGGCCAACAGCAGGCCGACAAGCACCCAGCGCGACGACGGCCACCGAAGCCGTTCCGCCTCGGTGGCGGCAAGATGATTAGGATAGTTGTCGGGCGTTGGTTCCCAAAAAGCGAAATGCCCCATCGCGCTACTCATCGGAAGAGCTCATGGTTCTGGCTGGCCGGCGGTTTTGGGATTGGGTCGTCGGCTCGACCTTGGCCCAACAAGATGCGGCACTATACTCGGATTGGCCCAAAGGGGTCAAGAGCAGCTGAATGGGCAATATGGAGGGAGTGGAAAAGCTGGCTATCGTTGCCGAATGGCCAACGACGGGCACCGCCAACGACCAATGAAGCTCGCGGCAACACGCCGAAAACCGTTGCGATTCGTGCGGCTCAGAGGACGGCCAGGACGCCGCGCACGTAGCCGACCGATTCGGCCAGTCCGACCATCGGGTCCGTCCCTTTCTGGTCGTACTCGAACGAGACTTTGCCGGCGTAGCCGATCTGCTTCAAGGTGCGCAGGAACTTCGGCAGGTCGATGACGCCGCGGCCCGCTGCGATGCACTTGCCCTGGGCGGTGGCTTCCGTTTCGTCCTTGAAGTGGACGTCCAGCAGGCGGTCGGCGCACTGCTCGGCGAAACGAGAGGGATCGAGGCCGACGCGGACCACGTGGCCGATGTCGAGGCACAGCCCGAATCGCGGGTCGAGGTCTTTGATTTTTTCGTATGCGACGTCGGGCGTGGGATAGTTCTTGTCGCCCGGTCCATGGTTGTGAATGGCGACGCGGATGTTGTACTCGCGGATCTTCTCGTCGACCAATGGCAGCAACTTGTAGGCGGGCACGCCGACGATCATGCCGATGCCGGCGGCCTTGGCAAACTCGAACGCCTGGTGGACATCTTTCTCGGTGGGCATCACCACGACGCCGCAGGCGTAGAGATCGAGACCGGCGTCCTTGATGAGTTTTGCGGCGGCGGCGATCTGCTCGGGCGTGCTGGTGGTGGGCAGTAGGATCGGGTGCACGCAAAAATGCTTCAGCCCGACGAGCCGGGTCATGGCGACGGCTTGATCCAGTTTGAACTTGTGGAAGGTGAAGGACGCCACGCCCAATTCAAACTTTTCTTTGACGGCGGCCGCAGGGGCGGTCGAAGCGGTTTGAGCCATTCCGCGGCCCGCGATCCACTGCAGAGTCGTGGCGGCGCCGGCTAGATGCAAAAAATGTCGTCGTGAAGGCATGATGTACTCCTGGAGGGTAATGAGAGGGAGGGGCTACTCGCCGATGATTTTGATCAACACGCATTTCGCACGGCGGCCATCGAATTCGCCGTAAAAAATTTGTTCCCAAGGACCGAAATCCATCTTGCCGTCGGTGATGGCCACGACCACTTCTCGGCCCATGATCTGTCGTTTGTGATGGGCGTCGCCGTTGTCTTCGCCGGTTCGGTTGTGATGGTAGGCTTGCGGGGAAGGATCGTAGGGGGCTAACTGTTCGAGCCACCGGGCGTAATCTTCATGCAGACCGGGCTCGTCGTCGTTGATGAACACGCTGGCCGTGATGTGCATCGCGTTGACCAGGCAAAGCCCTTCGCGGATTCCGCTGCCGACCACGGCCGCTTCGACTTGCGGCGTGATGTTGAGGAACTCGACGCGTCGTTGCGTGTGGAATGTGAGGACTTGCCGGTGGGTTTTCATGCGAAAAAGTCCGCAGACAACGGATCCGTGCATCGGTGGGACAGCGACGTTGCTGATGGTCCAGAGTCTGCCGCCAATGCGATGGTTCCAGCCGAATTGGCCGGTTTTTTGCCCCAAACTGGCCCATTAGCAACCTGGACCTTAGTGTACTCGATCGTCAGGTCAGACGCCAGAGTCTCGGTCGGCGATCCGCCAGCCGACGATCGCCACCCCTTGCGGAGGACTTTCTTAACAATCATAATTTACTCGAAGTCGCCGGCCTGTGTTTTTTATTCCGAATCGGCCTGGTAAAATCTTGGTTCCTTGGACTTTTGTCTTATAGAAAGGGCGACGATGCGCACATTTCTCGTCACCGGCGCGGCCGGATTCATTGGCTCCCACATTGCCGAAGCGTTGGTGCGCCGCGGCGATCGCGTTCGCGTGCTCGACAATCTGTCCACCGGCAAGATCGAAAACATGAGCTCGTTCCGCGATCGGATCGAGTTCGTCGAGGGCGACGTGACCGATCCGGACATCGTGGCCCAGGCGGTCGACGGGGTCGATTGCGTCTTTCATGAGGCGGCGTTGGCTTCGGTGCCGGCCAGCCTCGAACGGCCGCTGGCCAGTCACGCCGCGTGTACGACGGGCGTGGTGACGGTGTTGGACGCGGCGCGACGGGCGGGCGTGCGACGCGTGGTCTATGCGGCCAGCAGCGCGGCGTACGGCGATCAGCCGACCAGCAGCAAGCGCGAAACCGATTTGCCGAATCCATTGTCGCCCTACGCCGCGGCCAAATTGGCCGGCGAGTTGTACTGCCAGGCGTTTCATTCGAGTTTCGGATTGGAGACGGTCGCCATTCGATACTTCAACGTGTTTGGGCCGCGCCAAGACCCGCGCAGTCAGTACTCGGCCGTGATTCCGCTGTTTATCACGGCGATGTTGGAGGGTCGTTCGCCGGTGATTTACGGCGACGGTCATCAGTCGCGCGATTTTTCGTTCGTGGCCAACGTGGTCCACGCGAACCTGTTGGCGGCGGACGCGCCGAACGTGGCGGGCCGGACGATCAACGCCGCGGACGGACGTTCGATCGACTTGCTAAAACTTTTGGAAGCGATCAATCGCCAGTTGGGGTTGAAGATTGAGCCGAAGTTCGAGCCGTCGCGAGCCGGCGACGTTCGCGAAAGCCAAGCCGACATCACGCTGGCCCGGCGATTGTTGAACTACGAGCCGCAAGTCGATTTTGAAGAGGGCCTAAAGCGTTCGATCGACTACTATCGGCAAATTGCGTAGGGCCGTGCATTTGGCGGTGTTGTTTGTGCGACGGCTATGCGAGCCGCAAGAAGATCGCATTGATCGGGGGCTCACGGCCCGGCATGGCGGGGATCGAGCGCCCGTCTCCATCCAAAAACTGCTGCAAAGACCGTCGTTTTATTGGCGTTGCTCCAAAAAACGGAGGATCTGTTTTCGAATTCTTTCTTGCTTGGCGCAAGAGATTTCACATTCCCAGAGCACTAAAACTCGCCAGTGATTTTTTCGCAGCTCTTGTTGAGTGCGTTTGTCGCGGGCGGTGTTGCGTTGCAGCTTTTTGATCCAGTAGTCGCGTTTTGACGACGGAACCCGACAACGAGGGCAGCCGTGAAGATGCCAGAAACAGCCGTTGACATTGATGATTTTGCGTAAACGCGGGAACACCAAGTCGGGCGTGCCGGGAAGAGAACGGACGTGGAGGCGATAACGGTATCCGAGAGAATGGACCAAGCGACGGACGAACATTTCCGGGGTCGTGTCTTTCGATTTCACGGCCGCCATGATGCGGGAACGTTCTGTCCGTGTGAATGTGTCCGTCATACTAAGTTGGCTGGAATCTCAATCAGCATCGATTTATCCAACTCAATGGCGTCCACGCGCGCATTGTACGCTTCCAGCAGTTTGCAAAAGCCGCTCTTCAGTTGATCGCCATCAAACTCACATAGTTCATCAACATTGGTGGCAACAAACGATTCGATGGACTCAACTGCAATTCGTCCCCCAACCTGTAATGCCGTATTTTGCCGCACACCGATTACTATCGCATCGGGAACCAACAGGTAAACCCTCAAGCCCTGTTCGAGATTGCACTTGCACTTCTCGAACAACTCGGGCATAGGGGCGACAGTGACGTGAAAGACCGTGTTGCCGATTTGGAAGTCGCCATAATAGCCTGCCTGTACGTCCGACTCGCTGAATCGCTTATTGCGAACGTCCTTCTTTGGAAATCGCAAACTCAGTTTGGCGCCCACCAGATATTCAGCGACCGGACCACCCTTGCCGGATTGTCTTGCATTGTCAAGGATCGAGTGTATGAACTTCCACGTTGTATCATTTATATTGAAGGTCGCTTTGACTCGCTTCACAGAGAAGTAAAGCGGCACATATTTTTCAACGATGTGTCGCTGCATCGCCTTGAGCGCTTTTACCCGATTTGACTCCGATTGCGCCGCTAGGTTGAGCGATTTCATTGCTGCGAGCAGCGCAGCGACATCGCCACGCGCCCCACGGTTTGACCGTCCTCCCACTGCCGACAACACTCTTGTCTCGCCGTACTCTGCCAGCGATTTTTTTAATGCTGCCGCTGAAAGACCAGCAATTTGTGATTCGCCGCCAGCAACATGCGATGAAATATCAAGGTTGTAATCTGGCTGTAATCGCCCTAGAACATGAAGGGCCGCAGCGATGGAGCCTTTTGCCGGCAATTTGTCTTGGTAGAGTTCGAGACCGTCGTACCAGTCATCCAAGACCTGTATCGCCTGTGTTTCGTGCTGTGCGTCCATTTCAACTCCACTAGATTAATGCTTTTGCCGCTAGCTCACAGGCAACTGGCGCAAGATAGTATTCCACAATCCATTCGATGGCAGGTACGCAAACGGCGTCGCCGAAGCCGAATAGGGCTTGGTTCTGCGGAACGTTGATGACGTATGAGTCGGGCACGCCTTGAAGCCTTGCGCACTCACGGGCTGTCAATAGCCGGACTTTGTATTTGCCGTGTCCAGCCTTGAGGAGAATCTGTCGCCCGCTGCCGCCTCGCGGGGTCCGGAGGCAACCAGCAATTCCGTCCGTCCTCAATTCCGCCATGCTCTTGCCGTTGCGAACCCGGCGAAACGCCGTGGCATAGCTATAGGACCTGCCGGTAATCATTTTGCGGGCCTGTTCCGCATGTTTCTCGCTCATCTGACTCATAAAGTATTCGGTTCGTTTTTCATTCCACCAGCGAGGATCGTCGTTGGGCAAGTCTTCAATGATGTCCGTCAAGTGGGCGGCGGCCGGCGGCAATGGCGCCACGTCTCGTATGTTCCAGCGAATATTCGGATGGCCGTTAATGAAATCGGTCAACAATTCCGGTCTTGCGTCGCTGACGAGAGCGCATAACCGCTTTTCCTGCCCCTCGGCGCGTCCGGCAAGCACAAATAAGCGGGGACGGCTTTGAGGAACCCAACGAGCGGCGTTCAGAATGATTGCGTCGACCGCATAACCAAGTTCATTGAGGGCCAGCAACGCTTTTTCAAGGTCCTTTCCACCGTGGCTCATTAGGAACCCGACAACGTTTTCCAACATAACCAACGGCGGCCGACGGTCGCCCATTTCACGAAGAAGCCGGACCAATCCCCAAAATGACGACGATTCTTTGCCCTGCAAACCTTCCCAACGGCCGGCAATGGAGAGGTCGTTGCACGGAAATGACGCCGTGAATAACTCGCATGTCGGCAGATCGTCCGCGTGGAGTGCGTGAATGTCGCCAACATGAAGGTGGTCATCTTGTGGCCAATTAGCCCGATACATTTCCGCTTTTTTGGGATCAATGTCGTTGGCGAAAATGACTTGCCATCCTTGGCGCTCAAGTGCAAGGCGGACCAATCCAATTCCGGCGAAGAACTCGGCGCAGACAAGAAAGCCAGGTTGTTTGAAATGCTCGACGGAAAGGCGGTAGCTCCGTTCGGAAAGACGTTCGAGAGCTAACATGGCGCCAGGTTTGACGTCGTGACACTCAAAGAACTGCCGCACCCAGCTTCTGGCCCGTAGAAAACCTCGCGGTTTTCCGGTTTTGGCGTCGCAGCCAATGTCGGTCCGAATCGTTCGGCCCAACCCGTCAAGCTGTATATCGATTGTTGGACTGTCCGCCGATTGTTTTGACCCACCAAGGCAATTTGGTGGAAAGAAGTCATAGTGCCCATTGATATAAACATGACTGTGCCGAACATTGCCGGCGGTCACCCGCAAAAGGCGTTTTTTGTCGGTGTCTTGCCCCTTCGAATAAGCCGTTCCATTGTCTTTCATTCGTGTGCCACGCTGGTGGAAGGTTAGGCATGCCGTCACCGAACATCTGGTTCATTATCGCCTTTTTGCTTTGTCTGACAAGGGTTTACGACCATGTCAACTAAAGCGGCCGCAGATGTTGTGGCAAGAAAATGCCGATCAATTCGTTGCGATTTCAGTTCTATTACCGCTGATAGGTTCCCATCAGCGCGACTTCGGCGAGGATGTGGTCGTGGATGGCGTCCATGACCGCCCGCTTGTCGAGGCCGGAATCGGCGTCGATCGGGGCGTCCAACGCGTATAGCTTGAAATAGTAGTGATGCACGCCGTGTCCTTGCGGCGGCTTGGGTCCGCGATAGCCGAGATTTTCGCCGGCGGGCCACGAGTTTCGGCCCTGCACCGCTCCGTGCGGTTCTTTGACGTGCGGTTTGCGCGGAACGCCTTCGCCCAGCCCTTTCGCGTCGACGGGGATTTTATAGATCACCCAGTGAACCCACGGCTCGTCGGTTGGGGCGTCGGGATCGTCGCAGATCAGGGCCAGCTCCTTGGCGCCGTCGGGCACGCCGGTCCAAGCCAACGGCGGCGAAACGTCCTCGCCGTCGCCGGTGTATTTTTTGGGAATCGGATGGCCCTGAGTGAACGCCGAACTTGTCAGTTGAAGGGTCATGTTCCTTCCTCCTTCGCAGCCCGGGATGTAGAAAAACACGAGGAGCCCGAATAGCGACGCCGACAGGATTGCGCCGAACCGAATCATTCGCATGGCCCCATCCTTATACCCAAGAGGTCGACAGTTCGCAAGCAGGCCTCGGCGGTTTGGCCGGGTCAGCCTTTGACGACGCCGATCGGACGCAGCCGGGCGACTTTGCGGGCCAGCCCCGCCCGATGCACGATGTCGACCACCCAATCGACGTCTTTATAGGCCGCCGGTTGTTCTTCGGCCAGGCCTTTCCAGTTGCGGCATTTGGCGATGACGCCTTGCTGGGCCAATTCGCGGTCGATGCGCCGGCCCTCGGCGTTTTTGACGGCTGCCGTGCGGCTCATCACGCGTCCGGCGCCGTGGCAGCTTGAGCCGAACGAGCGGGTCATGCTGCCCGGTTGGCCCGCCAACAGCCAACTGGCGCGGCCCATGTCGCCGGGAATCAGCACCGGCTGGCCGACGGCGCGGTAGGGTTCGGGCACGTTCGGGTGTCCGGGCGGCAGCGAGCGGGTTGCGCCCTTGCGGTGGACGCACAGCAGGCGGCGATGGCCTTGCACCTCGTGTTCTTCCATTTTGGCGATGTTGTGGGCCACGTCGTAGACCAACTGCATGTCGAGCACCGGCCAAGGGCGGCCGAAAAACTCCTCGAAGACCTCACGGGTTTGCCACATCAGCAGTTGGCGATTCGCCCAGGCGTAGTTGGCCGCCGAACGCATCGCGCCGAGATAGGCCTGGCCCTCGGGACTCTGGACCGGAGCGCAGGCCAACTGGCGGTCGGGCAGATCGATGCCGTACTTGGCCGGCGTTTTACGCAGCGCGGTCAGCGCGTCGTCGCACACCTGATAGCCGAGCCCTCGCGAGCCGGAATGGATCATGACGCACACTTGTCCGAGTTCGACGCCCATGGCCCGGGCGGCGTCCGCATCGAAAATCTCGTCGACCACTTGGACTTCGAGAAAATGGTTGCCGGAGCCGAGCGTGCCGCATTGATCGCCGCCGCGTTGCAGGGCCCGCGGACTGACGTAATCGGGTCGAGCGTCGGGCAGGCAGCCGCCGGCCTCGGTGCAGTCGAGGTCGTCGGCGGTGGCCAAGCCGCGTGACGCGAGATAGCGCGAGCCTTCGGACAGCAGTCGCTCCAGTTCGCGGCCGCCGAACAAATAGGGTCCGCCCTCACCGACGCCGGCGGGAATTCGACGGTACAGGGCGTCCATCAGCGCGTCGAGATGCGGCTGTACGTCTTTGCGTCGAAGGTTGGTCCGAACCAGCCGGACGCCGCAATTGATGTCGTAGCCGACGCCGCCCGGCGAAATCACTCCGCCCGCCTCGGGATCGGTGGCCACGACGCCGCCGATGCAAAAACCGTAGCCCCAGTGGATGTCGGGCATGGCGAGGCTTGCCATTTGAATGCCTGGCAAGAAAGCCACGTTGGCCACTTGCTCGGGCGCCTGGTCGCCGCGGATTTGATCGAGCAGCCGCTGGTCGGCGAAGATGCGGCCTTCGACGCGCATTCCGGTTTTGTAGTCGACGGGAATGCGCCAACAGCAGTCGTCGATTTGCTCCAACGGGCCCGCATAGCCTTGTTTTGACATGATGGGCGCGACAGGTTGCCAACCTGCCTTACAAAATTAGTTTGACGCAAAACGAAACCAGTTTAACGCAAAATCGTTTGCCGCGGCTGTTCGAGCGGCTGAGGATGCGAGACTTGCGTGGTGGTGGACTCGTTGGCGGCGGCCGGTTGACCGGGCAGATGCCAGCCGGATCGGGACAATGAGGCGGCGGTGGCGGTTTGAACGGCCAACGGTTGCGACGTCGAGGCGACCGCTGAACTCGGCGAGGGACTGAGCCATCGTGCGTTTTGGGCTGGTCGAAGCTCGACGACGCTGGCCAACGCATCGGCCGTGGCGACTTGCGGGGTCGCCGCGTTCTTCGTGGTCGACTGCGCGGAGGCGAGTTGCACCGGGACCATGGTGGCCAACGGAGCGGCCGGCTGTTGGCGATCGCGCAGGTGATAGATCAAATTGGGCGCGGGCCGAGGCCGTTTGGCGGCGGCGAGCATCTCGCCCTGGTCGGCCGGCTTCGTTTCGCGCGGCGGCAGTTTCGGCGAGCCTTGTTGGACCCATGCGAGCCAGGTGTTTTGCAGCGTGGGCAGGTTTTGGAATCCGTAGTGGCGTTGCACGGCGTCGCGCCAGTTTTCGCTTTCCAGCCCGTCGCCGAGAAAATCGACGAACTTGCGCCGTCCGCCGGTCTGAATCAAAAAGTCGGCCAGCGAATAGCCTTGGGCGTAGAGGGGCATGATGTCGTGTGGATATTCGGTCATGGCGAACATCTGATCGAAGGCGATGCCGCGTCCGGTCGTCAAAAACTGCCGAAGCATCGTGTGATGTTTGTTCAGTTCGCTGACGTGTTCGACGCTGGTGGCGCCGCCCTCGTCGGCCCAGCGCGGCAGCGGCTGGCGGAAGTGGCTGGCGAAGACCATGTGCGTGATTTCATGCGGTAGGACGGAGTCCAAAATCCGCTCGCGCGAGCCTTGGATCGTCATTTGCCAGTTGAAAACCTCGCCGCGTTCAAAGACGAACGTGGTCGCGCCGCCGGCGCCGCCGCCGACTTGCACGGTCATCTGGCACGGCCGCGACCAGTTGGGCATCGCTTGGCCCGTCCATGCGACGGCCATGTCGTGGCGGTATTGCTCGGCCGCTTGGGCCACCTGTTGGGCGAAGGCCGGGTCGGGCGTGTTGATGATGAAGTTGGGCGTGCGTTGCTGGGCGCCCATCGACACCCAGAGCAGCGCCGCCAACAGGGCGGCCTGTCGTATGCGAGCTTCCATGCTCTGATCCCTCACAGTTCTGCATCCTGCAGAAATCGCGTCGGTTTCCCGCACCGTTCGGCGAACCGTACGTCGGGACCGCCGCCAAGATGTCTTGAACGTACCGTCTGACCGGAAAATCGCCAAGAGCAGTTTTGAGACGCTAGCAATGCTAGCGTGGCTTTTTTTGAGCGAACAGCCACTCGAGCACCGCCGGGTTGGCGAACGTCCGGGTCCAGCAGTCGTGGCCGACGCCCGGATAGATCGTCGTCTTTGGCTGCCCGCCGGCTTTTTGGATCGCCTCGGCCATGGCGGTGGTGCGGACGACCGGCACCGTGCGGTCGGCGTCGCCGTGAAACGCCCAGATCGGGAGTTTTTGGAGTTTTGGGGCGCAGGCCAAATCGCCGCCGCCGCAGAGGGGCAGCGCCGCCGCAAAAAAATCGGGGCGTCGCTGGACGGCGTCCCACGTGCCGTAGCCGCCCATCGAAATGCCCACGATGTAAAGCCGCGACTGATCGACCGGCAGCGTTTGGACGGTCTCGTCGAACAGCTCGAAGGCGAGCGTCAACGGGACGGACGGTTCGACGGGCATCGTGTGTTGCGTCAGCTTCCAGTCGACCTCGACCCAGCGTCGTTTCTTCGGGCATTGCGGCACGAGCACGAAGCACGGATGTCGGCGACGGAAGTCCGATTGGGCGAAGGCCGCGACGCCGTGTTTCAGTTGGGCGGCGTTGTCCTCGCCGCGTTCGCCGGCGCCGTGCAAGAAAAGCACCAGCGGATAAGTCTTGCCCGGCTCGACCCGCTCGGGCGAAAGCAACCGGTACGGCAGCGTGCGGCCTTCGGCGTCGGTGAACGTTTTGATTGCGTAGGCCGATTGCCAATCATCGGCCGATCGCGCAGTTTGCGGAAGAACCATGGCCATCAACAGGGACGACAAAAGAAAACGAAAAGGCGTCATTGTTGATTCCGAGGTTGTTGAGCCATCAAGATTACGCGGCGGGCACGGGGCCGGCCAGCAGGGCGTACTCTTCGGTCGGCGAGGCGTCGCCGGCTAGCACGACGTCGAGACCGGCCCGCGAGATCGGCAGCTCGCGCTCGATGTATCGACGCGCGACCCGCTTCTTGCGGTCGTTCTTCTCGCCTTGGCCCAACAGCAAGTGGCCGATCACGATCATGAGGGCCGAATCGACCAGCCGGCGGCCGGACAGATCGAGATACGACGAGCCCTTCATTTTTACCAGCGCGACGGCCTCGTTCACGCGGCGGCGCGATTCGATCAGTTTTTGCTTCAGCGATTCGAGCATCGGGTCGGCGTAGGTTTTTTGTTCGTGCGATTCGGCCCAAGTGTCCAACGAGCCGGAGGTGACGCCGCGGACCGCCGCGAGGATCTGCAACTGGCTGGTGCCTTCATAGATGGTCGTGATGCGGGCGTCGCGCAGATAGCGCTCGGCGGCGTAGTCCTTCATGTAGCCGGAGCCGCCCAACACTTGAATGGCGTTGGTGGCTACGCGGATGGACATCTCCGAGGCGTAATACTTGCTCATCGGGGTCAACATGCCGTTGAGGCGTTTCAGCGAACGCGAGAGCTGCTTGCGGCGTTTTTCGTCGTCCTTGTCCGCCGACCGGCCCAGCTCCAGCACGCGGAGGTTGTTGTTTTCGTGATCGCAGACGCGCGCGGTTTCGTAGGTCAACGCGCGGGCCGCTTCGACGTCGATTTTCATGTCGGTGACCAACTCGGCCACGGCGGGCAACCGCTCGATGGGACCGCCGAACTGGCATCGCGTGTGGGCGTAGGTGCGGGCCAAGCGATAGGCCGCCTCGCCGACGCCCAACGATTGGGCCGCGATGTCCACCCGGGCGCCGTTCATCAACGCCATCACGTAGGTGATCAGTCCGCGCTGCCGCTCGCCGATCAATCGGCACGGCGTGTTGTCGAAAACCAACTCGCAGGTGGGCGAGCCATGGATGCCCAGCTTGTCCTCCAAGTGCCGCACCTTGACGCGCTCGGACCGCTCGGCGATGTAGAGGCTCAGACCGCGGCCGTCGGAAATGTCCGGTTCGCTGCGGGCGAGGACCAGAAGAATTTCACCGCAACCGTTCGTGATAAACCGTTTGACGCCGTTCAGATACCAGTTGCCCTGCTCGTCTTGAAAGGCGCGGAGCCGGACGGCCTGCAAATCGCTGCCGGCGTCGGGCTCGGTCAGCACCATCGCGCCGCTCACCTCGCCGGAGGCGAAACGCGGCAGCACTTCGTCCTTGATCTCGTCGCTGGCGAAGGCGTTGATCGTTTCGGCGATGCCCTGCAACCCGAACAAATTGGTCAGCGAGCAGTCGGCCCGGGCCACGATCTCGGCGGCCATCGTGTAGGCCAAGCAGGGGCAGTTCAGACCGCCGTATTTGCGCGGCAACGTGTAGGCCATCAGGTCGGCCTGGGTCAATCGCTTGAGGTTTTGCCGGACCAGCGGATGCAGCGTGACGGTGCCGTCGTCGTTGAGCGTGTTGCCTTCGCGGTCGATCTGTTCGGCGTTGGGGGCGATCATGTCGCCGGCCACTTCGCCGACGATTTCCAGCGTGCGGAGATAGTTGTCTACGGCGTCGGCGGCGTCGCGCGGCGCGTAGCCGGACGGGTCGTCGGCCGTGTGGGCGAAGCCGTCCTCTTGAATCGCGGCCAACTCGGCCATGTCGATGTGGTGGAAGAGGAACTGAATGTCTTCGTTGTCGAGGAAATAATTCGCCACGGGGAAATGCTCCGTTTTCTTGCTAAACCACTCCTGCAAAATCGCAAGCGGCTCGGTTCCGGCCACTGGCCACTTTGGGTTATCGCGTTTTTTCCTTGATCGCTTTGATCATCATCGGAATCACTTGTTGATAGTCGCCGACGATGCCGTAGTGGGCGATGCCGAAGATCGGGGCGTCGCGGTCCGTGTTGATCGCGATGATTTTGGCCGATTCTTCCATGCCGGCGCGATGCTGGACCGCGCCGCTGATGCCCACGGCGATGTAGAGCGCGGGCCGGACGGTCGTGCCGGTTTGGCCCACTTGATGCTCCTTGCCGATGAATCCGCTGTCGACCGCCGCGCGACTCGCGCCCACGGCGCCGCCGATCGCGCCGGCCAGATCGTACAACAGCTTGAAGTTGTCGCGGCTGCCGATGCCGCCGCCGCCGGAGACGATGACTCGGGCGCCCTTCAAGTTCACCTTGCGCGGTTCGATGTGGCGCTGGATCAGCTTGATGGCCATCAGCGCGTCGTCGATTTCGACGTGTTCTTCGATCACCTGTCCGGTGCGGCGCTGGTCGGCGGGCACGAGCGGCATGACGCCCTCGCGCACCGTGGCCATCTGCGGCCAGCGATCGTAGTTGACGATCGTGGCGATGATGTTGCCGCCGAACGCCGGGCGGATTTGCAGCAGCAAGTTCTTGTGCTCGACGCCGGCCTTCGGATCGGTCACGTCGGCGATGTCCAGATCGGTGCAGTCGGCCGTCAAGCCGCTGCGCAACGTCGAGGCCACGCGCGGGGCCAAGTCGCGGCCGATCGCCGTCGCGCCGACGACGCAGATTTGCGGACGGTGTTTTTCGATGAGCGACGTCAGCACCCGGGCGTAGGGCTGCGTCTGATAGTGCGCCAGCCGCGGATGATCGACCAGATAGACGTGGTCGATGCCTTGGGCGATCAGACGCTTGGCCAATGGGCCGACGCCGGCGCCCGGCAACACGGCGCCCGCTCGGACGCCCAAGCGGTCGGCCAATTGGCGGGCCTTGCCGCAAAGCTCCAACGACACATCGTTGAGCGAGCCGTCTTCTTGTTCCGCAAATACCCAAACTTCGCCTTGGCGATTCGGTTC
>JBDKTJ010000038.1:0-19831 GCA_039698075.1 Thermoguttaceae bacterium
CTAACCTTCGCCCCGATACACCGCCTGCATCAAAATATTCTTCCTCGACGTGACCGGGCCCGGGGTCGTGTCGTCGCGCAGCACCCCCACCATCATGGCATATTTCGCGTCCAGATCGTCGGCGTAATGGACCAGCAGGGCCTCGGGCGTCATGGGCAATTTCGGCGATCCCCAATCGGGCCGGCCCTGGTGCGCAATGATCAGGTGTTCGAGCCTCAGCAGCGTGTCCGGGTCCAGCGTCGCGTCGCCCGTCAGCGCGGCGGCCGCCTCGCGAACCATGTCCCGGCCGATCAAGATATGCCCGATCAAGGAGCCTTCGGGCGTGTGTTCCGCTCCCTCGGGCCGTTGATACATTTCTCGCAGCTTTCCGATGTCGTGCAAGATGCCGCCCGCCACGACCAGATCCTTGTCCAACGGCGGCGTCATGTCGGGATAGTAGTCGCCGTACTTGTCGGCCAGATACACGCACGTCCGGGCGACGCTCAGCGAATGCTCCAACAGCCCCCCGACGAACGCATGATGATTGCGCCGCGCCGCCGGATGCTTTAGGATTTCCTCACGATGGTCCACGAGGAGCGATTCCACGAGCCGTCGCAACGCGGGGTCTTGGATTCGCCCGGCGATCGAGAGCAACTCGTCGAACATCGCCTTGGGCTCGAACCGCGACTTCGGCAAACACGCGGTGGGATCGAATCCGTCGGCCGTGTCCGCGTCGATCGCCTCGCGGATCTTGCGAATCTCCAACTGCGGCCCGAAACTGGTCTCTTGGTAAACCGCCCGAACCTTGTAAAACTTCCCGGGACTCCAACCGTCGCGGCAGTCCGCGGCCCATGGCGAATCGCCCCAGACGGGAAAGCTCACCTCGCGGGCCCCGTCGCGAAAACCGACCCGAAAATACGGCTTTCCCTGTTTCGTCTTCAACTCCTCCTTGGCGGTCATCAACAAAAACAGGTCGGCCTCTTGGCCGGACGACATTTCCGAAAGCGTGGCAATGGGCATGACAGACACGGGGTTAGGGACCGGGGGCTGAAAGCGAAAAACCTTGCTGAACACCGCGGTCGCCGCCTGCGGTTTCGCGGGTTTTGATTGATTGTAACGAACCGACGCGACTTTGACGAGCGGTCGATGGCAAGCTGCCCGGTCGCCGGCAAATCTTTTGGAGCCGGCCCAATCTGCCATCCGAAACCGATAATACGGACTCCCCCCTGCAACCTTGCGACTGCGCCATCCTATGCCGCCGACTCGCCGTCGAACCCGCCTGCAAACCTCGCCGCCGCGCCGTGCCGTCACGGTGACCAGTTGGCTCGAAGCGTTCGTGGCCTATTCCACCGGCGAGTGTCATCTGGCCCAGAACACCGTAGCGGCCTATCGCCGCGACCTGGAACATTTCGCCCAGTGGCTCGACCGCCGCGATCTGTCGCAGCTTTCGATCCGCGATTTGGCCGACTACGCCAGTTGGCTGCACGCCCGCGATCTGGCGCCGGCCAGCCTCGCCCGACACATCGTCTCGCTGAAGGTCTTCTTTCGCTACCTGCAACTGGAAAACGTATTGACCGACAATCCAGCCGAATTGCTCGGCAGCCAGAAGCTTTGGGAACGCGTGCCCAAGGTGCTCAGCGTCGAGCAGGTCGATCGGCTGCTTGGCGCTCCGCAACGAATCGATCCGTTTTGGCGTCGCGATCGGGCGATGCTGGAGCTCTTGTACGCGACGGGCTGCCGGGCCTCCGAAATTTCCAGCCTTCGCATGTGCGACATGCACCTGGACGAGAGCTTTTGCGTCTGTCGCGGCAAGGGCGACAAGCAGCGGGTCGTGCCGCTGGGCGTCCGGGCCGTCGCCGCCGTCCAGGCCTACTGGGACGAGGACCGGCCCGCGCTGGCCGCTCGCGCCGGCTCGGCCGTCGAGTGGATGCTGTTGTCTTATCGCGGGCGGCGATTGCGGCGAGAACGGATCTGGGAGCTGCTGAAACGCTACGCCGCGAGGGTCGGCATTCCGCCGGAGGTCAGTCCGCACACGCTCCGGCACAGTTTCGCCACCCATCTGCTGACCGGCGGCGCCGATCTGCGTCAAGTGCAGGAGATGCTGGGCCACGCAAGCATCGCCACCACACAAATCTACACCCACGTCGATCCCACGCGGCTCAAGGCCGTCCATCGACAATTTCACCCCCGAGCGTGAGAAGCCGGACGCCGAGAAAAACGATTTCGAGTCGCTTCCCTCGCTTCTCTTTCCTACTTCTTCGGTTGGGTGAACCGAATTTTGTCGATCAGATGCACAATGCTTTGCCGGTCGTCGGCCAGATAGCCGACCACGGCGGTCAGCGCGTCGATGACGTATTCGAACTTCAGTTCGTAATCGCAGTCCAACTCCACTTCCGCGTTGGACGACGCGGCGGCCGGTCCGCGATCGGCGCCGACGATGCTCAACACCTGGCGGCGCAGCTCGGCGAAATTGGCGACCGAGCGCTGGCCCATCTGAATGCCCGCCAGATTGCCGTGCCGATCGGAGCGGAGGCGAATTTGAATGGGCGGCGTCTGGGTGTCGTCGGGCAGGGTCTGCCGCGGCGCCGCCACTGGCATCTTGACGTTGAAATCGCCCTCCGGCGAGTACAGCCGCAGCGACAGCATGAAAAAAATGATCAACTGGAAACAGACGTCGATCATCGGCGTCATGTTCATTTCCAGTTTTTCGAGTTCGCCGCCGGATTTTCTAGTTTTCATCGCCGCGTCCACTCGACGTCGCCAGCCTCGGCTCCGCCCCCTACTGTTTCCACTTCGCCCGCAAAACGAACCGCTCGAATCCGGCGTTTTGGCATACGCGGATCACATCTTGGACCTTTCCGGTGGGCACGTCGCGATCGGCGCGGACGACCACGGTGGCGCTTTTGATGTCGCGTCCCAAAACGCGTTGGATCATCTCCCGCTCGCGCTTCAAAGGACCGCCGAGCGACGCCGGATCCATCTGATCGCCGCCGAACAGCACCAGGCCGGACGCCAGCACCTGGAGGGTGACGGGCGTTTCGATCGCGTTGGACGCCGGCTTCGCGATTTCGCTGGCCGGAAGCCGGATCAGCTCGCTTTGTTCGTCGGACGAAAAGTTCAACGTCAGCAGAAAGAAGATGACCAACTGAAACGTGCAGTCGATCATCGGCGTCATGTCGGGATCGCTGCTGAACGATTGGCGGCTGAGGTAACGCATGGGCGCGCTCCGGACGAGGGCCTTGCTCAACTGCTCTTCTTGGCCGACGGCTGAACCGCGGAAAACCGCTTCATCAGATTGCCGCTCGTCACGCCGGTTTCGAGCATCAGCGACGTCAATCGGTTGCGAACGACGTGATAAAAGGCGATGCACGGAATCGCGATCCACAGGCCCACCACCGTGGTGACCAACGCCGTGCCGATGCCTTGGGCCAGCGCCGACGGTTTGGGCGTCACGTTGCTGTGCGCGATCACGTCGAACGCCTGCACCATGCCGTCGACCGTGCCCAGCAGTCCGAACATCGGACCGATCTGGGCGATCAGCGCGATGTAGCCGTTGCGTTGTTCCAGCTTCACGTTCTGTTCTTCGCCGACCTCCTGCATGGCGTCCGTCGCGGCGGCGTAGCCTTCCGACAACTTGGCCATGCCGGCGGCCAACACCTTGCCCAGCACCGACGGATCGTTCTTGGCCAGCTCGTAGGCCTCCTGATATTGCTTGTCGTTGAGCTTCGCCTCGAACGCCGCCGCCAACAGATCGGGGCAAATCTGATCGCGGCGCAATCCCAACACGATCATCACCGCCAACGCGACGCCGTTGAACGTAAGGAACAGGAAGATGACGACGTACCGAAGCCCAAGCGACCGATAAAGCCAGCCCAAAAAACTTTCCGAACCGGGCGACGCCTCGCTCTCGGCGGTCGCGGACTCGGTCTTTTCGTCCACAGCCGCGTCGAGTCGCTTCGAGACGCCTCCCGACGTTTTCGACGCATTGGCATTTTCCGACCGCGTGGAACCGGCCGGGTCGTTCTTGGCCGAGTCCTTGGTTTGGCCAGACGTCTTCGACGGCGCGTCCGCCGCCCAGGCCGCCGCAGGCTCGTCGATCCACAGCGACCGAAACAGCGCTGGACCGGCGGTGGCCAGCGCCATCGCGCCAAGAATCGCCCAAAACCATCGCCAAACGCCCAAACGCATAAAGCAACCTCCGATCCGTTCCAATTCTCCGCCGCCCACGCGCGCAGTGCGAACTATTCTTCCTAACTCGGCATTTTCCAATGTTCGGCCCCCTTTTGCAACGTCTCGCCGGACAATCTGGCGAAACGTCACAGATAGCGCGAGCGACTGCCGAAAAATCACAGGCCGCCGGAAAATTCCCCCTATCCCTCCCGAGCTTCCATGCCCATGTCATTGGTGCGGGCGATTTTGACTCCAGGGGCTTGTCGGATATTTTTCCAACAGCGTTTTCCGGGCAAGCTCGGCTCGGTCTTTGTGCCCCATTTGGCTCCACAACTCGGCCAGGTTGGCCAACGCCTCGGCGTGGGCGTCGGGCACGGCGGCGTAGAGATGGTCCACCGTCAGATACGCCAGCAGAGCCTCTTGGAGCCGCCCAGCCTCGCGATGGGCCGCGCCCAACACGTTGTACGCCGGGGCCAGAATCGCCGCCTCTTGGGGATCGACGCTTTTGAGGATGCTTTCGACGATCTTCACCGCGTCGTCGGGTTTTTTGGCGGCCACGCGTGCGGCCGCTCGGCCCAATTGGGCTTGAAGCCGCTGGGCTTGAGCCAGGTCGCTGTCCGCCTCGACCGCGACGACCCGCTCGAACGCCTTTTGCGCCTCCGCCACTTTGCCTTGCGCCAGCAACGAACGGCCGATGGCCACGCCCGCCCGCATTTGATACTCGGGCCAAGGCGCCTTTTGAAGACTCTCGTAATAGCCGATGGCCTCGTTCGGTCGGCCGCTGGACTTCAGCACGTCGCCGAGCGTTTCGCACGCTTCAAAATAGTGATAGTTGTTCGGATGGGCGTCGAGAAAACTTTTCAGTGCCGCGACGACGTCCGCCGGAGCATTGCCGGCTGCAGGAGCGATCTTGCCTGCGCAAAGGGCCTTGTAGAACTCCATGTCCTGTTGGACTTCCGCCCGGCCAAGCTCTTTGTCGATGCGAGCCAGCGCGGCGGCGGCTTCGACGTAGTGGCCGCTCATCGCGTGGGTTTTGGCGATTTTCAGTTCCGTCGGCTCGCCCTCGAAAAAAATCGTCTTGATCGTCGAGACGGCGATCTCCTTGTTTTTGCCGGTGCTCGTCTCCAATTCGACTTTTTCGGGGCTCATGCCGACGACGTGCCCTTGCAGCGAGCCCTTCGTCAACTTGACCGTGTCGGCAGCCCGGCCCGCCGCGACCAGCGCCAGCCAGGCCGTCGCCGCCGCAAGAATTCGCCATCGAATCGCGGACGTTTTCATGTCGACGCCTCCGACAAACCCTGCGGCTTCGAGCCGAGTTCCTTCTGGATTTTTTTGTGCAACGCGTCGTAACGCGCGCGCCACGTCGGCCCGCCCATCTCCGGATACAGCCGGCGAACGATCTCGATGTCGCGTCGAGCCTGATTCAACAATTCCGTCCTCTGAGAGCCCGAAACCGCCATCGCCTGTTGAAACCGGCACGACGCCAAATTGTATCGGGCCTCATGAAAGACCTCTGGATGGGACAGATCCGACTGGGTGCGCCGCGCGATGCCGCCCCAGCCCCAAATCAGATAGTCGACCGATCCGTCGCTGCGACGAATCTCGAACTGGCCGCGAATGGCCGAACGGTAGCGGTCGGGCCGTTTCGCGCCCCAAGCCTGATACGTCCGGGCGGCCTCCTGCTGGGCCTCCAGCAAATTGTCCCGCGACTTGAGCACCGCGACCAGCAAATCGATCGCCTTGGCGTATTGACCCAACCGTCGCAAACATCGGGCCAGTCGCAACTGCACGCCGGAAATCGTCGCCGGCTGCGAGGCCAATTTCGGATCGTCGGCGCAGGCCTTCAAAATCGCCGCGTACATCGCCGCCGCCTTGCGATAGAGCTCCGACGCCTCTCGGCCGGGCGGGCCGTCGTCCCGATCCGCGTCGATCGCCGATCGCATCAACGCCCCGGCCGTCCAAAGCGCATGATTCAGTCCGAGTTCCGCGACGGGCCGCTCGGCGATTCGACCCAACATCGCGGCGAATCCTTGCGACAGTTCCGCAGCGGCCGGATCGTTCTTCTGTTTCAGCGAACCCCGCATCTCTTCGATTTGCCGTCCCAACTCGATGTACACGCGCGTCAGATCGACGCCGCCGAGCTTCTCGAGCGACTGCATCGCCTGCTGAGCCCGGTCCGATTGCCGCGCCGCCACGTACGCGCGCAACGCGGCTTTGAGCGTCTCCAATTGAAAATTGCCGCGGCGCGTCACCGGATGATTCGCCTCGACCAACGTATGCGGTCCGAAGGTTTTGTCATCCAACCATTGGACGGCCTCTTGCGGTTTGTTCTGCTCCAGACAAATCTGCGCAAGCGACAATGCGGCCGCCGCCAACGGATACGCAATATTTTGTTGGTCGCTTTCGGCCGCCTTGCGCAACCGACCGAGACCGCCTTCCAGCAGTTTCTTCGCCTGGTCGAGTCGGACCGCCAGTTTAGCGGCCTTTTCCGAAGTGCTTCGACGGTCCGCCAAATATGAACCCCAAAGCGCCTGACCGGCCAAGAGATCGGCCTCGCCGCGTCGCGACGAATCGCCGGCGATGTGCTCGACCAGCGACGGCAACCGATCCCACTGACCTTGGTCGATCGCCGCGCGGATCAACAACATCCACGCCTGATCGGTCGCGGGCGTGCTGGGCCACCGCTCGGCCAAGAACTCGGCCAAGCCGGCCATTCGATCGCCGAGTCTCGCCCGCGCCCCGGCCGATTTCGCCTCTCGATACAATTCGGCATACGCCGTCAGGGCGACCAGGGCGCTTTGCTGGGCCTCGGCATGGGCTGGATACCGTCGAGCCACAAACTCGCCCAACACCACCGCGTCGTACGGTTGGCCGGTGGCCCAATACAGATAGGCCGCATAAGAACGAAGCGTGTTCAATTCGTCGATCTTCGCCTCGCGCGACGGATGCGTCATCGCGAACGAAAAATAGTCCAACGCCTCGCGTCGCAACGACTGCAATTGCTCGGGCTTCAGATCCGCATCTTGCAGCCGATCCCACGCCGCCTTGCCGCGCAGACAGGCGTCGGCGTAGTCTTTCGGTTTCGGCGGTTCGGCGGTCCACGCCGGCGCCGATCCCCACATCATCCAAAAAGCCGCCAGGAGCCAGCCCAGCTGCCTTTGCCTACTTCTCATCCGGGGGATTCCTGTTCCGAAGACGATTGCTCAACCTATTCCAAATTTGGCCCGCACCCCCCCTGCCCTTTATTCTACACCCAATGGCCACACGACAGGAGTTCCGCTACAATTTTTTCAGGGGCGTCCACTCCTCGGACAGCCCACGGACGGACACATTTGCCTCATAACACGGAAGTCCTTGGCCATGCTTGACTTTCGTCGACACCCGGCGGGTCGCGACAACACCTGGCGAAAACAACGCCGGCGATGGTTGATCCTGGTGTTTTGTCTCGGGATCGTCTTGATCTTCATCGGCCGAATCCGCGACCGGGCTTTCCGGCAATGGCTGGATTCGTGGATCGCCCCCCCAAAGACCCGTGCCCCCATCACTACGATCGACAATCGACTCGACGCCGTCGCGTCGCACAACAAGCCGACCGGCTTTCGCATCGAAGAAAAATCGGAACGTCCCGCACAACCTGCCGCCATGCCCGACCTCCACGCCGTCCAGGACGACACCCCATCCAACCGAGAAGAACAGGCCGCGGCGATGCAGTTGCTCGACGTCTTGCGTCGCACGGATCCCACGGCGTTGCAACAACAATCCGTCGGCCCAACGTCCTACGCCCAGTTGTTCCGCCAACCGGAACATTATCGCGGCCGCGTGGTGACCGTTTCGGGCGTGGTTCGCCGGGCTTCTCTTCTGGAGTTGCCTCGCAATGATTTTCATCTCGACCGGTACTATCAGGTCTGGCTCTGGCCGTTCGACAACCCCAGCGCGCCGATCGTGCTTTATTGTTTGGAGCTGCCGAGTGGATTTCCGACGGGCATGACGCTGGCCGAGGACGCCACGGCAACCGGATTCTTCTTCAAACGCTGCGCCTATGCGGCGCAGGACGCGATCCGCACCGCGCCGGAAATTCTCGCCAACACGCTCATCTGGCGACAACCGCCGCAAATCGCCGTGGGACGTCCTTCCGAAACTTGGGCGATTCCGGTCGCCGGCGCCGCGGCCGTCGTGTTGGCGTTGGCCGCCGCCTACGTCATTTATCTCCGCACGCGACCGCCTCGCAAAAAACCGCCCGAACAGCCGCCGACGTTCGACGAATTGGAATAGAACGCGATTTCGTTGCGTGACAATCTGTGTGAGAAGGAAAGAGCCCCCTAGATCGCAAGGGAAAATGGTTGGGTTACGTTCGAACCAAGGATTGACGAAAATGAAAATGCTCCGGCGGTTTCTTCTCCTTTTTCCGTTTTTCCTTTTTTCCTTTCTGTGCGAAAGCGTTTTGAGCGGCGACGCGACGTCTCAAAAGCCCGACGGTCCGCAGGCGATGTTTTCGGCCTTGGGCGTCGGACCCGAGTTGTTCCGGCAATTCGTCGACGGCAAGCCGATCGCCTCCGACAAAACCGAGCCCTTGCTGCGAGTGCTTTATCGGCTTCGATGGTTTCCTGCAGTCGATCTGGACCGCTGGGCCAACGAGCCCGACGCCATGAGCGATTCGACGACGCATCCGGATCGCCGCGGCGCGGTTTTTCGGCTTCGCGGACGCGTCCTGCAGGTCGAGTTGCAGCGTCCGTCCGCCCAAGACGCCGAGCGATTTGAAATGACCCGCTATTACCGATGTCGATTGCAGTTGGACAATTCGCCCAACTCGGCGACGTCCGAGATCTACACGGAAAACGTTCCCCCGTCCTGGCGCGACGGCGCAACGCCCGACGTTCCCGGCGGCGCGCTGGGCGTGCTGCTGAAGGCGGGCCTCGCACACAACGGACATCTGACGTGGATCTTCGTCGCGCCCCGACTGGCTTGGTATCCCGACGATCCGCTCGGCCGGCTCGGCATGGATTTCGGACTGCTGGAGTCGATGCAGAACGAAAAGCCGTTCGATCCGCGTTCGGCGGCCGATTCCGAGGCCTTTTATCAGATGTTGGCCGCCGTGGGCCGAGCCAAGCCAGGCCGGTTGCTCCGCGACGCCAAGCGGCAGTTGCCCAACATCCGCGAAAACTGGCGATGGACCAACCGTCAAGGGCAGGAGCAGTACTCGGTGGTGCCGCTGTTCACGGATCCCGATTCGCAGGTCGGGCGGTTGATGGAGTTTTCGGGCACGGCGCGGCGGGTCGAGCGGATCGCCGTCGACGATCCCGACCTTCGCGCCCGATTCGGCATCGACCATTATTTTCAAGTGTCGCTGTTGACCGACGATTCGCAAGGCAATCCGTTGACGTTTTGCGTGCGAGAGATTCCGCAAGGGATGCCGTACGGCGCGCAACCACACTACGGCGAGTGGGTCCAAGCGGCGGGCTTTTTTTTCAAAACGTGGATTTACACGACCGCCGCCACCGCGGCGTCCAAAACCACCCGGCAGCCATCGCCGCTGCTGATCGGCCGCGATCTGGCGTGGCGTCCGGTCGTCGTGCCGCCGCGCGGTCATTCGCTGAATGCCGCCCTGATCATCGCGGCTCTAGCGATGATGGGGTTGTTCTGGTGGATGGCTTGGCGCGGACGACGGCGGGAGCAACAATGGTTGGCCAGACAACTCGCGGAAAAAGAGCCCATCGAGGAAAAGCAGCCGTAGATCGCCAGATATCCGCTTGGGCCGGCGCGGTCCATCGGACGCCGTCCGCGAAAACAGTATTGTAGAGAGGAGATGCGACGGATGCCGCAAGCCGAATCGTTTCAACAAGGCCCCATCGACGGCGTGGCGTTTCGACCGCTTCCGCGTCACGAGGATCATCGTGGTTGGTTGGTCGAGCTGTATCGCGACGACGAACTGCCGGCCGAACAGCGGCCCGCGATGGTGTACGTGAGCGAAACGCTGCCGGGCGTGACGCGCGGTCCGCACGAGCACGTCGACCAGACGGACTATTTCGCGTTCGTCGGGCCCGGCGATTTCGAGTTGTGGCTCTGGGACGCCCGACCCGATTCGCCGACGCGAGGACATTGCAGCCGAACGATCGTCGGCCAATCGAATCGGCAGTGCGTCGTGGTTCCGCCGGGCGTGGTGCACGCCTATCGCAACGTCGGCGCGGCGCCCGGCTGGGTGTTCAACGCGCCGAACCGCTTATACGCCGGCCAAGGCAAGCGGGCCCCGGTCGACGAAATCCGCCACGAAAATCGCGACGACAGTCCGTATCGAATGACGTAACGCATAATTTACGGATTGCGTTGCGCGCGGAGCCGCAGCGCGTTTTCGAGATTCTTGCCCGCGTTGGGATGGTGGGGATCGAGCCGAAGCGTCTCGCGGAACTGGTCGATGGCCTCATCCAGATGGCCGTGGCGGGCCAGGATCACGCCGAGATTGTTGTGGGCCGCGACCAGGTCCGGCTTGATCGCCGCGGCCCGGGCGTAACATCGGGCGGCCTCGTCGACGTCGCCGCGCGCCTCGAGAATGATGCCCAGGTTGTTGTGGGCCTCGGCAAAATCCGGCCGCAACTTCAACGCCGTCCGGCAATGCCGCTCGGCCTCCTCATACCGCCGCAGATCGTTCAGCGCGCTGGCCAGATTGTTTTGGACCTGCGAGTCTTTTGGATCGAGCCGCAGCGCGGTCTCGTATTCCGCGACGGCCTCGCTGGTTCGCCCCTGTCGCTGCAAGGCGATGCCGAGGCTGCCGTGCACTTCGGCGATGCCCGGAACCAGCTGGATCACGCGGCGGTAGTAGTCGGCGGCCTCGGCGTATTTTTTTTGCTTGGTCAGGAGCGTGCCGAGGCCATACAGCGCGTTCGTCGATTTCGGATCGTCTTCCAGCGCTTTGTGGAATTGCTCGATGGCCTGATCGACACGCCCTTGCTCGGCCCAATGCGAGCCCAGATTGAAATCGGCGACGGCATTGCGGCTGGTGCATTGGAGCGTGTGGCGCCAAAGCGTCTCGTTGTCGCGCCAGTGCGAGGTTTGCCGCCATGCGACGACGGCCAGAAGCGTCAACACCAGGCACGAAGCGATTCCCACGGCCCGCGCGGCGATCGGACGACGGCGAACCACGTAGTCGACGCCCCAGGCCAACGCGATGGCCAAGCCAATCTGCGGCAAGTAGGTGTAGCGATCGGCCCGAGCCTGGCGGCCCACCTGCATCAGCCCGATCACCGGCAGCAACATGACCAGATACCAAAGCCAGCCGACCAGCAGAAAGGGACAACGACGCCGCACGAGCACGACAAACAGGGAAATCGCGGCCAGCAGCAATCCCGAAACCGCGACCTGCCAGAGCGGCACGTGCAGGCCCGGATGCGGATACAACACGGCCAGCTTCGTCGGACAGGCCATCTGCCCGAGATACGCCGCATAGGAAACCACGGCATTGCCCACACGCCAGGCAAATGGGACGTGGTCGACCGTTTCGAGGGCCTCCTGCTGAGCCCAGACGGTCGTCAAACACGCTAGGCCCGAGATCACCAGCAGCGGGAGTTTTTCGAGAAGAACTTGAACAAACGGGGCCGGGGGACTCGGAATTGGGGAGGGAGCGATTCCCTCGTCCTGCATCCCGCATCCCTTACCCCCGATCCGTTCCAGCGGCCAATAGTCCAGCAGAAGCAGCACCAGGGGCAACGTCACCAGCATCGGCTTGGCCATCAGCCCCAGAACAAACAAGACCACGACGGTCAGATACGCCGACGCGGCCGTGGGACGTCGCACGTAACGCACGTAGGCGGCCAACGTGAGCACGAACAGCAGTCCGCTCAACACGTCCTTCCGTTCGGAGATCCAGGCGACCGATTCGACGCGCAACGGATGGACGGCGAACAGCGCGGCGGCCAAGGCGCTCGGCCAGAAATCGCCGGTCATGCGGCGCAGCGTCAGGAACAGCGCGATGGCCACCGCGGCGTGCAGCAACACGTTGACCGCGTGGTGTCCGCCGGCCCAGGTCCCGAAGATCTGGCAATCCAGCATGTGGGACATCCACGTCAGCGGATGCCAATTGTTGGCGTGCCGCTCGGTCAAGGCCCACGCGACGGATTCGGCCGAGAGACCGCCGGAGACGTGCGGGTTTTCCGTCACGTACTTATTGTCGTCGTAGTTGACGAACTTGTAGCGCAACGTCTGGCCGAAAATCAACGCGACGGCCAGCAACAGGCCCCCGCAGATCGCCCAATCCTTTCCCATGCCGGCGTCCTCCTTGTCTCGGCTCCGCATCAAGGTTGCTTCTTCGGCGAGATGATTTTCGACGGTTGCACTCGAAGCGGCATGTTGCGTTGATATTGCTTTGCCTCGGCCTCGAGCGGTGCGATGAGCTTTTGCTTGCCTTGGCGTTTGGCCAAATCGATGGCGTCGGCGATGGCTTGTTGCGCCTCGGAGAAACGCCCATTCTCGGCGTACGCGGCAGCCAACGTGTGCAAGGCCACCGGTTCTTGCGCGGCGGTCAGTTGGACGGCCCGGCCGGCCAGATCGAGGGCCTCCTTGCCGTTGCGAACCTGCGGATCGGGATAGGTGGCCAAGAACCAAGCCAATTCGTTCATCACGGCGGCTTCGTTCGGACGCAAGCGAAGGATCTCGCGATACTGATCGAGCATGTCTCGGATCTTGCCTTGCCGATAGAAAACTTGAATAAGGCTGACCCGCGCGGACGGATTTTCGGGATCGCGCCGCAAGGCCTCGTGAAACGCCGCGGCGGCCTCATCCAAGCGATTCAATCTCAGATAGGCCGCGCCCAAGTTCGAGTGGTGCACGCTGACGAACGGGTTGATGCGCGCCGCGTTCTTCAAATACGGCAGCGCCCTTTCGAGCTGCCCGGCGCCGGCGTAATAAATGCCCAAGTTCCCGCTGGCAGAATCGTAATTCGGCGCGATCCGCACGGCCTCGGCGTAATTCTGGCCGGCTTTCTCGGGTTCCTTCAATTCCTGATAGGCCACGCCGAGATGATTGTACGCGAAGTAGTTGTCCCGGGTCACTTCGACCGCATGGCCGAAAACCGTCAGATTGTTTTTCCACTGGGCCGTCTGATGGTACGCCACAAACAGCCAAAGCACCAACGTCGCGCCGGCCGCACAACCAAGCGCCGTGCGCCATGCGGGACGACTGGCCGACCAATCAGCCGCGCCCCAGACGACGACCATGTAGACGCCGATCATCGGCAGGTACGTGTAGCGGTCGGCGTAGGCGTGAGCGCCGATCTGGATCAACCCGATCACCGGCACCAGCGTGCCCAAATACCAAAGCCACCCGACGATGCCGCAGGGCCAACGACGCCAATTCCAAAGGGCCCAAGCCGTGATCGCCAGCAGCAGAACCGCGGAGCCGATCGTCTCGGCCGCCCAGAGCGCCGGGGGAACTTTGACGATCGACGGGTGCGGATAAAAAATCGCGAGGTTGACCGGCCAAACCGTCTTCCAAAGATACACGACGTAGGACACGATCGCGTTGGCCACCTTCATGCCGGGCAAAATCGGGTCCATCATGCTCATGGCGCCCGCGCCGTGCTGACCGGCGGCCACGATCGCGCTGACCGACAGCGAAAGGGCCAGCAGCGGCAATTTCTCGACCACGAGCCATCCGAGCGATCGAACCGGAAAACGCGGCGACGCCGCATCCTCGGGCGAAATCGCGACACCCTTGGGCCGCCATCGCCGCATCGGCCAATAGTCCAACAGCAACAACACGCACGGCAGCGTGACCAACATCGACTTGGCCGTCAGCCCCAGCCCGAACGAAACCACGACGGACGCGTACCGTCCGAGGCTCGGTCGTCGGGCGTACCAACTGTAGGACCAAAGCGTCAACATCCAAAACAGCCCGCTCAACACGTCCTTGCGTTCGGCCGCCCAGGCCACCGATTCCGCCCGCAACGGATGAATGGCGAACATCGCCGCCACCAGCGCGCTGCACCACAGGGCGCCGGTCATCTGACGCAACGCCAGGAACAGGATCACCACGCTGGCCGCGTGCAGCCACACGTTGGTCAAATGATGCCCGCCGGGCGCGCCGGGCGAACCGGCCGGATAGAGCGTCGCGTCGAGCATGTGCGACATCCACGTCAGCGGATGCCAATTGCCCGCGTGACAGGTGGTCAACGCCCATTGAACGTTCTCCCAACTCAGCCCCGAGGCCACGTGCGGATTGCCATAGATATATTGCACGTCGTCGCAGACCAAGAACTCATGCTGCGAGGTCTGGCCGAACACCAGAAAGACCGCCAGCACCAAGGCGAGACTAATGACCAGCGTTTTCCAAAATTCTTGCGTCGCGGGACGTTCGACCCAGGGATGTGACTGCCAATCGTGCGACGCGACATTTTGCGGCGGACGGCTGTTCTTCGGTTTTTGACCCATGGTGGTCCTATCAGAGGAGTTCTATTTTCCCTTGAAAGTACTATTATCGTTATACGGCGGACCGAATGTCAAGATTTATTCCCTTACCCTACATCGCCCAATTCCAGCGATTTTCCGTAGCGAACCAACATCATTCGCCGTAGTTTCGCGTGTTCTTCGGCGGCCAGGCCCGGATCCGAAGCCACCATCGCTTGGGCGTCGCGGCGGGCTTCTTCCAACAACGCCCGGTCGTGCGTCAGGTCCGCGACCCTCAGCCGCGGCAGTCCGTGTTGTCGCGTGCCGAACAGGTCGCCGGGCCCTCGAAGCTGAAAATCCGTCTCGGCCAACTCGAACCCGTCGGTCGACGCCACGAACGCCCGCAATCGTTTGCGCGACTCGTCGGTCTGCGGATCACCGAACACGCAACAAAAGCCCGGATGCTTGCCTCGCGCGATGCGGCCCCGGAGTTGATGCAACTGCGCCAACCCAAAACGCTGTCCGCTCTCGATCGTCATGAGCGTTGCGTTGGGCACGTCGACGCCCACCTCGACCACGGAGGTAGACACCAACACCTGGAGCTGGCCGCGACGGAATTGCTCCATCACGACGTCCTTCTCGTCGGCGGTCATCCGGCCGTGGATCAATCCGAGTCGAAAGGCTTCCAGCGGACCGTTGGCCAGCGACTCGTAGGTCTCTTCCACGTTGGCCACCTCGCCGCCGGCCGCAACGTCCGACTCTTCAACCAGCGGCACGATGACGAATCCCTGACGGCCTTCCCGCAATTTTCGGCGAAAGAAATCCCACCACTTCGCCCGTCGGCTTTCGTCGGCCAGATAGGTGTGCACCCGCTGGCGGCCGGGCGGACTGTCGCGCAGGGTCGACACGTCCAAGTCGCCAAACAGCGTCATCGTGACCGACCGCGGGATGGGCGTGGCGGTCATCACGAGATAATGCGGATCGGGCCCCGCCTGCTTCAACAACGCCCGCTGCCGGACGCCGAACTTGTGCTGTTCGTCGATGACGACCAGTCCGAGCTTGGCCATCGACACGCCCTCTTGAATGATCGCGTGGGTGCCGAGGATCAAGTCCGCCTCGCCCGCGGCGATTTGCCGCAGGATTTCCGTCCGTTGCGACGCCGGCAGCCCGCCGGTCAGCAACACCCGGCGCACCTGACTGGTCGCCAACATCCGATCGAGGGTTTGCGCGTGCTGCCGGGCCAACACCTCCGTGGGCGCCATCAGCACGGCCTGATAACCGTGCGCCACGGCCAGCAGCATCGCATAGGCGGCCACCACGGTCTTGCCGCTTCCGACGTCGCCCTGCAACAGCCGGTTCATCGGCCGGGGCCCGGCCATATCCGCCGCGATTTCGGCGATCGCCTGACGCTGCCCGGCGGTCAACTCGAACGGAAAAAGCCGCCGAATCCGGGCGTCGATCTTCGCGGTCGCCTCCAACGCCGGCGCCTGACGCTCGTCGTGCTGCCACTCGCGCCGCACGGCCAACGCAAGCTGAAGGATCAACAGTTCCTGATAGATCAACCGCCGCCGGGCGTGGTCCAAACTCTCCCGGTCGTCGGGAAAATGCACCTGCGGCAGCGCCTGCTGCAACGGCCAAAGCCCGTGCGTCCGCAAATACTCGTCGGGAAACACCTCATCGAGCAACGGAACGAACGTCTCGATCGCCGCGCGCACGATCTTGCGCATCTGCCATTGTTGCAAGCCTTCGGTCAGCGGATAGACCGGCAACAGCCGCGCCGCCGGCTCGTCTTCTTCCTGATCGAGCACGTCGACCTTCGGATGGGTCATCTGCCACACCAGGCCCTCGTATTTCGGCTTGGCCGTGAACATCACGCGCTGGCCGATCGTGAACCGATCGCGTTGAAAGGGCTGGTTGAACCAGATGCCGCGCAGTTGCCCGGTCTTGCAGCGAAGCGAAACGCCCAGCACGCATCCGCCGGCGAAGGTGCTGCGTTGATCGATGTCCTCGACCACGCCACGGACCGATTGCAGCCGCCCTTCCTCCAACCGATCGACGTCGCACTCGACGATCTCTTCGTAATCGCGTGGAAAGAAAAAAAGCACGTCGCGGACCACGCGCAGGCCCATGCGTTCGAGCAACTCCGCTCGGGCCGGTCCGACGCCCTTCAAAAACTGAACCGACGTCAACAGCGACGGCGCGGGCGAAACGTTCGGCGTTGAAGGCTCGGCGGTCATGCCGTTTACCGGCTCTTCTTGCCCAAAAGCAGCCAAATAACGGCCATCCGCACCGCCACGCCGTTGGTCACTTGCTCCAAAATCGCCGAGTACGGACCGTCGGCCACGTCGGGCGTCACCTCGACCCCGCGATTGATCGGGCCGGGGGCAAGGATCAAAATGTCCGGCTTCGTCTTTGCCAACCGATGCCGATCCATCGCGTACAGATGCGCGTATTCGCGGACCGACGGAAACGGCCGGGTCGTCTGCCGCTCGAATTGAATCCGAAGCAGGTTCAGCACGTCGACCCGCGGCAAGATGTCGTCCAGATGATAAGAATATTCGACGCCCAGATCGGCCCAATGCGGCGAAACCAGCGTCGAAGGGCCGCATACAATCACGTGCGCCCCGAGTTTTTTCAGCCCCCAAATGTTCGACCGCGCCGTGCGACTGTGGGCGATGTCCCCGACCAACGCCACGGTCAGCCCCTCGATCCGCCCCTTGCGCTGACGGATCGTCATGATGTCCAGCAGCCCCTGCGTGGGATGCTCGTGGGCGCCGTCGCCCGCGTTGATCACCGCGCAGCGGAGGTTTTGGGCCAGCAGTTGGGGCGTGCCGGGCGTCCGATGCCGCACCACGACCATGTCGATGCCCATCGCCTCGATGTTCTTCGCCGTGTCGATGAACGTCTCGCCCTTCGACAGGCTGCTGGTCGAGGCCGAAAAGTCGAGCGTGTCGGCGCCCAACCGCCGGGCGGCCAACGCAAAACTGTTTCGCGTCCGGGTCGAGTTCTCAAAGAACAAATTGACGCAGGTCTTGCCCACAAGCAGGGGGATTTTACGGTCCCCGGCCAAAATCACCTGCTTGAACTGCTCGGCTTTGTCGAGAATCAGCGTGATTTCCTCGGCCGAAAGGTCTTCCAAGCCCAGCAGGTGCCGCCGATTCCAAGCGTCGGGCACGGGCCCCAAATCGACCGTCGCAATCGCCATGGCGGAAGTCCTCCCAAAAGCCGGCCGGTTTCCCACGATGAGGCCGGACAACCCTCCGGCACGGGCAGTGATTTTAGCCCATTTGCCCGTCTTTGCAAGCCGGCAACCGCGGGGACCCTCGGTTTGGCCGCGTCAGCCGATCGCTCGGCCCAACAGCCGCATGACGTGATAACAGATCGCCAACGCGCCGATGGCCGCCAAAATCGTCATCACTTGATCCTTGCTCGGCGACGGCAGCGATGCCGACGGCGCAGGAATCGCCGCCACCGGAGCCGATGCGGCGGGGGGTTGCACCGGGACGGGGACCATCGCCAACCGCTCGCCGTCGACCGGTCTTGCGACGCGCTGCTGTTCGTGCAACGAAACCGGCACGTTGGCCGACAACGACTCTTGTCCGGCCGGCGCCGAATTGATCGCCGCGACCGTCGGCGGCCGTTCGCCGCGCGCTTGCTGGGCCAGCAGAGCCTGGGCCGAAATCCGTTGAAAATCACCGTCGACGGAGGTCAAAAACCAACGAAGCCGGCCGCAGTAGCTGCCCGTGGTCCGACCAAACGCCGAACCGAACAGCGTGCCGGCCAGCTCGCCCCGGCTGTTGAAGATCGGGCCGCCCGAATCGCCGTTCCGAGCCGGCGCACCCAATTCGATCATCTCGAACGGCTGATTGTTGCCCGGCGAAACGTATTGCGTCACCTGCCCGCTCAGCGTCCGATACGAACCGCCTCCATAGCCGGCGATCGAGACCAGTTCGCCCGGCTGCGGCGCCTCATTGGCCAACGGCACCGGCACGACGTTCGGACGTCGGATGGCCAGCGCGGCCAAGTCCCAATCGCGGTCGGTCCGCAACAGATACGCCCCCGAACGAAAGCCGTCGGGGAAATAGACGAGGATCGGCCCCACCGCGTCGCGCACCACGTGCCAGTTGGTCAGCACCAGTCCGGACGATTCATTGACGGCCACCAGCGTGCCGGACCCATACGAAACGCCATCGCGCTCCGGCGCGGCCACGCGCACCACGGCAGGATGCGGCGGCGCCGCTGCGCAGACCGAAGCGGCGACGGCAACGATCGCCAGCGCCCTTGCGAACGGACCAATCACGGCAATCTCGATGGGACGGGCCGCTACCCCGTCACAAAGCACGGAACAGGCCGGCAACCTGTCCTACCACTGGAAAGCACCCCCTCGGGTGTTGTCGACGCGACCGAGACCCGTCGATCAACGTTTTTCGAGCGGCGTGTAGTCGGTTTTGGACTGCCCGGTATAGATTTGCCGAGGGCGCAAAATTTTCGTGCTGGGATCGTCGTGCTGCTCTTTCCAGTGGGCGATCCAGCCCGGCAGCCGCCCGATGGCGAAACAAACCGTGAACATGTTGGTCGGAATGCCCATCGCCCGCAACAAAATCCCGCTGTAAAAGTCGACGTTCGGATACAGTCGTCGATCCGCGAAATACGAGTCGGCCAGGGCCAATTCCTCGAGCTTTCGGGCGATGTCCAACAGCGGATCCTTGCGCTTCAACTGATTGAAGACTTTGTCGCATGCTTCCTTGAGGATTTTCGCCCGCGGATCGTAGTTGCGATAGACCCGATGGCCGAATCCGTAGAGCCGGAACGGATTGGTCTTGTCCTTGGCCTCGCGGATGCAATCTTCGGGCGACAGGCCGCCGTCGTGGATCCGCTGGAGCATCTCCATCACTTCGACGTTGGCCCCGCCGTGCAGCGGACCCCACAAGGCGCAGACGGCCGCCGCGCACGAAGCGAACAAATTGGCCTTCGCCGAGCCCACGATCCGAACGGTCGACGTGCTGCAATTCTGCTCGTGATCGGCGTGCAAAATGAACATGAGGTTCAACGCGTCCTCGACTTCCCGAGTGACGATGTACTGCTGATACGGCAGCGAAAACATCATGTGCAGGAAGTTGGCGCAATAACGCAGATGCGGATCGGGATAGTTGACCGGCAACCCCAGCGAACGACGATAGGAAAACGCCGCGATCGTGCGCACCTTGCTGATCAATCGGGCCGCCGCCTCCTCCAACGACTCCTCGTCCTCCAGGGCCAAAAGCTCCTGATGATAGCAGGCCAAATGGCTCAACGTGGCCGACAAAATGGCC
>JBDKTJ010000039.1:0-17623 GCA_039698075.1 Thermoguttaceae bacterium
AACCGATGGCCATTACTAAAGAGCGTAAAACGGAATTGATCGGCGAGTATCAGCGCGGCAAGACCGATACGGGCTCGCCGGAAGTCCAGATCGCCATTTTGACGACTCGAGTCAACAGCTTGACCGAGCATTTGCAGGGTCACAAGCGTGATTTTGCATGTCGGCGCGGTTTGTTGATGTTGGTTAGTCGTCGTCGGCGATTGTTGGACTACCTCAAAAAGGTCGATCCGAAGCGTTATCTCGACATTATTCATCGTCTCGACATCCGCAAGTGATTTCGGGGCGGCGTTGTCTTCTCGCACCCGACAGCGGCGTGGCTTGAGGGGATTTGTTCGAGCTTGGAGCGTGCGCTTCGGGCTCGAGAGCTTCGGAGCCGGCGTCCCGCGAGTTTCGCGGGCATTCGCGATTGCAGGCCTGGCAAGCCGGCGTTTTTGTCGCGCTGGTTCCTTCCCTATTTTTTTGCTTTCCGCCGCCGCAACGACAACTCCTCGAGATGAAGTAGGTAGGAGTCAATCTTGAAAGTACGTGTTGAACGGCAGATCGGGGCGTCGATTCTTTCTTTTGAAACCGGCGAATTGGCCAAGCAGGCGGCCGGCAGTTGTCTGGTCCAGTACGGCGAAACGGTCGTGCTGGCGGCGGTGGCGGCCGGCGGACCGCGGCCCGGTGATTTCTTTCCGCTGACCTGCGATTATCGCGAACGGGTGGCGGCGGCCGGCAAGTTCCCCGGCGGATTTCTGAAGCGCGAAGGGCGTCCGACGACCAAAGAGACGTTGACCGCGCGGCTGATGGATCGCCCGATCCGCCCGCTCTGGCCCGACCGATACCGCGACGAGGTGCAGATTCAAGCGTTTGTGCTGGCCAGCGACCGTCAGAACGACGGCGACGTGTTGGCGATGAACGGCGCGGCGGCGGCGCTGGGCCTTTCCCCGTTGCCTTTCCAGGGGCCGTTGGCCTCGGTTCGGCTCGGCTGGATCGACGGCCAGTGGGTTCCGTTCCCGACGCACGACGCGCTGGAAGAGAGCGATTTGGATCTGGTCGTTTCGGGCAATAAAGAGTCGATCCTGATGATCGAGGGTTTTGCCCGCGAAATGCCCGAGGACCAGATGGCCGACGCGATCATGACGGCCCATGGCTACATCCGGCAGATCTGCGAAATGCAGGAAGAGTTGGCCCAAAAGGCCGGCACGGTCAAGAAGCCGTTCGAGCCGGCGCCGTCCAACGGGCTTTACGATCAATTGAAAGCGAAATACTACGACGCCTTGGGCAAGGCGAAGCGGACCGAAGGCAAGCTGGCTCGGGCCGAAGCCTGCACGGCGGTCAAAGAGCAGGCCGTCGCCGAGTTGATTCCCGATCCGAAGGCCGACGGCGCCTTTACGACGGAAGCGTTCGCCTCGGCGTGGGAAGAGCTGGAAACGCGCGTGATCCGCGATCAGATCCTCAGCGGCACCCGGTCTGACGGACGCGACTATCGCACGCTGCGGCCGATCAGTTGCAAGGTGGACTTGCTGCCTCGGGTGCACGGCTCGGCGATGTTCCAACGCGGCGAGACGCAGTCGTTGGTCACGGTCACCTTGGGCACCGGGCGCGACGAGCAGCGCGTGGACGGGTTGGTCGAGGAATACGCGCAGAAGTTCATGCTGCACTACTATTTCCCGTCGTTTTCGGTCGGCGAGGTCCGTCCGATTCGCGGGCCCGGTCGCCGCGAAATCGGTCACGGCGCGTTGGCCGAGCGAAGCGTCAAGCCGGTGTTGCCCGATCCGGACCAGTTCCCCTACACGATCCGCATCATCTCCGACATTTTGGAGAGCAACGGGTCCAGTTCGATGGCGAGCGTGTGCGGCGCGACGTTGGGGCTGATGGCCGCCGGCGTGCCGATCAGCAATCCCGTGGCCGGCATTTCCGTCGGTTTGGTGAAGGAGCCGGACCGCTACGTGTTGCTGACCGACATCATCGGCGACGAAGACCACTTCGGCGACATGGATTTCAAAGTGGCCGGCACGCAGAACGGCATCACCGGCATCCAGCTCGACCTGAAGATCGACGGCATCAGCGAACAGATCATTCGCGAAACGCTCCGCCAATCGCACGAGGCGCGGATTGAGATTCTCCGCATCATGTTGACGGCGATTTCCCGTCCGCGATCGGAGATTTCGCCGTGGGCGCCGCGGCTGTTGCGCACCCACATCGATCCGGAAAAGATCGGTTTGCTGATCGGTCCGGGCGGCAAGACGATCCGCGCGATCCAGGAAGCGACCGGCGCGCTGATCGAAGTGGAAGACGACGGCACGGTGAGCGTGGCCAGCTTCAACGCCGAAAGCGCGAAGGACGCGATGCAGCGGGTCGAGGCGTTGACCGCGTCGGTCGAGGTGGGCCGCGTGTACAAGGGCCGCGTCACCAGCGTGAAGGATTTCGGCGCGTTCATCGAAATCCTGCCCGGCAAAGACGGACTCTGCCACATCAGCGAATTGGCCGACGGCTACGTGAACAGCGTCTCCGACGTCTGCAAAGTGGGCGACGAGCTGGAGGTCAAGGTGATCGCCATCGACGATCAGGACCGCGTCAAGCTCAGCCGCAAGGTGTTGCTCCGCGAGCAGGCCGCTCCGAAGGGCGACGGCGGCGAAGAGAAGTAGTTTTTTAAAGAGATTAGAGATTAGGGATTAGAGCAATCTGATCCCTAATTTTCTAATCTCTAATCCCTATTTTCTCCCATGTCCTACGACGAGCTCAACCAACGGCTGGTCGATCAGTACACGGAGATTGCGCGCCTGGCCGGCGGGTTGGCCCACGAGATCAAAAATCCTCTGTCGACCATCCGCATGAACATGGAGCTTTTGGCCGAGGATTTCCGCGAGTCGGACGCGCCGCGCGAACGCCGGGCGATGAAGAAAATCGAGCTGGTCCAGCACGAATGCCAGCGGTTGCAGGATTTGCTCGATAATTTTCTGCGATTCACGAAGGCGCACCGATTGAATCTTCAGCCGAGCGACCTGAACGAACAGGTTCGGCAAGTGTTGGACTTTTACGCCCCCAAGGCGAAAGACTCGCGCGTCGAGGTGGTCGACTATCTGGCCGGCAACTTGCCGACGGTGTTGTTGGATCGGGAGGCGTTTCGCGGGTCGCTGTTGAATCTGGCGATCAACGCCGAGCAGGCGATGCCCGACGGCGGCCAACTGGTGGTTCGCACCTACGGCACGCCCGACGGCGTGGCTCTGGACCTGATCGACACCGGTTGCGGCATGGACGAAGCCACGCGGGCTAAAGTGTTCGACGCCTTTTTCACCATGAAGCGCGGCGGTTCAGGACTTGGGCTGCCGACGGCCCGAAAAATCATCGAAAGCCACGGCGGCACGATCCAACTGCAAAGTGAGCCAGGCCGCGGCACCCAAGTGACGATCAAGCTGCCCGTCCCTGCCCGACTGCCCGCCGACGGCAACTCAGGGTGACAAAAAAGGGTGGATCGTCGCGGTTTTTTGTGCTGGTGTTTTGCTATCCTTCCCGCCCTGCTCATTTACTCTCTTTTGGTGGACGCCTCTTATATTGCCTAAGCTGTTGGCGTTTTGATCTTTCTTGATCGGGCGATTTTTGCTATCCTCCGCCCCCTCGTTGCTCTTCCAATTTTGCGGGGCGGAAAATCTTCTGGCCGGCATTGCGTGCTAGCATGAACCGATCATTTTTGTTGAGTTGGTGGTTAAGCGCGCTGTTTTGCGGACATGGCGTTTTGGCGTTGGGGCAAGTCGGCGCGCCGCCGCCCTCGCCGCAGTTGATGTCGTCGGACGCGGCGGCCGCGCCGGTGGCGACGTCTTCCTACACCGACGGGGCCGGGTCGCTTGGTTCGTCCTCGCCGGCTTCGTACATGGACGGCGCGATGTCGCTCGGTCCATCGACCTCGTCGTTGAGTCCATCGCCGTCGATTCCGCCGACGCCCGATTCGTCGTCGGGGCCTGGGCTGCGGTGGTCGCCGCGAGTTTCGAACCTTTCATGGACGGTCGCCGCCGATGCGCTTTGGCTCGATCGCAGCACGCCGCGCGGCATTGCCTTGGGCTGCGCCTGCGACGGCTGGGGATACGCGACCGAACACCTGTGGAGCGACGACAAGCTGTTTTACTTGGCCCCGGGCCTTCGGCTTCAAGTGACCGGGCAAGTGACCGATCAGATGTCGATCGAGGCCGTTGGCTGGGGGTTGCAGAACTGGTCGATTGAGCGGACCTTGTACACCGATTCCAACTGGGGAAACATCTGGGTGTACTCGCCGTGGCTGGCCAACGATTATTTCGACGACGCCATCGGCTACCGCTACAAGAGCCAAGTGGCCAACGCGGAACTAAACCAGCGATTTCAGTTTCTTGCGTTCGAGCCGTATCGGTCGTGTTCCTGGCTTTGGGGCGTGCGCTATCTGCACCTGTCGGACGATTTTTCGCTGTTCGGCGAAAATTTCGACGGCGGCTACGACGCGCTCGATCTGAAAACGAAAAACAACCTGGTCGGCATGCAGTTGGGCCTGCAAACCGGGTTCGGCGGCGAACGATTCCAATTGTCGGTCGAAGCGAAAGTGGGGCTCTACGCCAACCTCTACTCGCAAAAGTTCGCCGAAGCCGTCGGCGGAAACCTCGGCGACGCATACGTCGACGGATCGCACTCCGGAACCGAGCTGTCCGCGCTGTTCGAGTTGTCGATCCTGTTGCGCTATCGCATCGCGGAAAGCCTGTGGTTGCGCGGCGGCTATCAGTACTGCGGATTGACCGGCCTGGCTCTCGGACCGAGGCAGCTCAACGGCTACGACGCCGGCGGCACGCTGGACCTCGACGGTCTGTTCGTCGGCGTGGAGTGGCGGCGATAGACGCGGACCACAGCTTTGTTTAGGGATTCGGTCTCAGACGGATTGTGACGACATCCGGCGCCGGGACGCGCCAACTATTTCCGCTACGTTGGTATCCTTCCTTTTCGACGGACGCAAAAAGAACCGTCGTGTGCCTGGTCGGATAGGGAATGACGCCCTCGCCGGCGGCGGAGGTGTAGAACGGACTGCCGACTACGCCCTCATTGAGCACGGACATGCCCGGCGTGACCACGGCGCCCTCGATCGGATGGCCCGTTGCGTCGTCCACCACGCGAACCGTCAACTTGCCGTCGAACTGCCGATCTCCAACCGGCGCCATGGTCGTTTCTTGGGAACGATCGGTCACCGTGGCGGCCAACAGGACATAGGACGCCAGATGACGCGAGGAGACGATGTCCAACGTCTCCACGATTTTCTTAGGCAGAGGGTTTGCGATCCGGCTCTTGAACACCCGGATGGGCGCCTTGAACTGCATGGGTGGAAGACGCAGGCAGATCGTCGTGTTCGGATCGGCCATCGTTTCTTTTTCGTAGGACGGCAGATTGTACCAGTCGCGGACCTGATAGCCGTAACGGATCGGGACAATCTGTTTCGTGCCATCCCCGTAATTGAAGCAGAGGTATGCGACCGTTTCGCCTTCGACGTCCGGCCAGCCCGTGTGATGAACGAGATACAAATCGTCAAAGGTCCGACCGACGCGAATGCCGCAAACGGTGTCGGGATAGGGAGCGCCGCGCGACACGGGCGTCTTCCCCCACATCTTGATCTGGCCGCCAATCTGGAAAGGCACGCCGTCGAACTCTCGATTCTTGGCGATTTCCTGAAACGCCGCCGGGCCTTTTCGCGGATAATAAAACTGCGAGAGATCCAACGTCATCGGCCTGGTTGGGGCGGTGTTTTTTGAGACCTCCGGCCCGGTCTGTTTCGGAATCTCCGGTACGGCTGCGACGCCGATGCCGCTCAACGTCATCGCCCACACGAAACACAACCGTAAGGCAACGTTCATGGGAAAAACGCTCCACATCGTCGAGTCTCCTCGTTTGCGGGAAATGGCTAGAGCAATCCGTGTCGCCCGAACGCACAAACAAAAGTATAATAAGTGGTCCCACCAATGTAAACAGAGGAACCACCCGATGTGGCTATGTTGTCTTTTCGACGGTTTCGGCTGTTCGAGAACAAAAGTGACAGAAGGGCTGTCAAAAATAGGCCAGTTGTTAAAGTGTGGAGCTTGGCTAGGATAGGTATGGTTTATTTTCCCCTCTCTGGTAAAACAGCCGAATGAATAAACTCCCTAGCCCGTAAAACCCGAAATAATGACCACGGTGCCCAATTAGGTCCATGCAACCGTGGACGTGGCGGTGGGTGTGGATCGCCGGCGGTTGCGTGGTTTTCGCGTCAACGCGGCGTTTGGTTTCCTGCGGTTTCATTTAGGGTCCAGGAACTACTCTCGTGCCTCGGCTGTCGATACTGATTCCCGTTTTGGGTAAAACGCAACCACTGGACGACACGCTGATTTCCGTGTTGGAAAATCGTCCGGTCGATTGCGAAATTTTGGTTGTGCATAATCGCCCGTACGACGATCCGTACCATTTGAGCGACGAGGTGCGATTTGTCGCGGCGGAGGTTGGGGCGGGATTGGCCGAATGTCTGAACTGCGGACTGGCGGCGGCCCAGTCGCCCGTCTTGCACGTACTGGCCTGCGGCGTGGAGGCGACGCCCGATTGGACCGAGGCGGTCTTGCGTCATTTTGACGATCCGGCCGTGGCGTCGGTCACGCCGGTGACGCTCGATCGCGACGATCCCGATCGGATCGTGACGGTCGGCTGGGGTTATCGCGTGGAAGGAATGACGTGGCGGCTTGGGGCGGGCGACCGCGCCGATCAGATCTCCGCCTATCGGGAAGACCTTTGCGGTCCGGACGGGCTGGCCGGGTTTTATCGCGTGTCGGCGCTTCGGGCGGTCGGCGGTTTTTCGGCCAGGGCGGGCGACGCCATGGCGGCGATCGACGTGGCCTTGGCCCTGCAACAGGCCGGTTTCCACGGCGTGTTGGAGTCGCAATGCGTAGCTCGAACCGACGCGGCCACAGCGTGCGACGGGTCGGCATGGCGCCAAGGACGCGACGCCGAGCGGCTGTTCTGGTATTGGGCCTCCAGCGAAGGTTGGCTCGTCTCGCTGGCCGGCCATTTGGCCCTGTTGGCCGGAGAAGGCATTTTGGGATTTTGGCGACCGTCGTTCACGCTGCACTGGGCCGGTCGTTTCTGGGGATGGATCGAGGCGCTCGGGTCCGGACGCCGCCATCGCCGTCCGAAAGTCACCCGCGGCGATCTGGCCGCAATGGTCGGCAAACCGCATTTTGCCATGGCTTCGCGCAGAGCCAAAGAATCGGTCGCCAGCGAATGACCGACCCCGTCTAAAATCGTTGGGCCGGCGGACCCGCGGCGGCCGCTACGACGCCTCGACCATCGCGTCGTTCTCCAGTTCGACGGCGTCGAGCGTCTGCTCCAACGGGCCGGCGGCGCCGCGACGATTGCCAGGATAGAACAACTCGACCGCCGCGTGAAACTGTCGCAGATCGGGCGCGTCGTCCATTCGGGCGGCCTCGGCCAACAGTCGTTCGCGCAGCTCGTGGACTTGGTGCCGTCCGGTCGGCCAGCGGACCGTCATGATGTCGTTGATCTCGTTGAGCAGTTGATAGACCCGAGCGCGGGTCAGGCCCATCGTGCGTGCGACTTGCCGAACGCTGGTGATCGGGCCGTGGATGCCCAGGCGATTTTCGGCCATCGCGGCGATCTGCTGCGTGGCGTCGATGCGAATCTGCTCCAACAACGGATGGACGAACTCGTCAAACAGTTCCTGGCGATCGGGAATGCCCGGTCGCTGCAACGCGCGGCCAATCCACTGCTCGACCCGGTCGATGCAACGGGGCACGATCCGCACGACGAGATGTTCCTGGCGGCCCATGCCGGCGGTGATCGTGTGGATCGCGTGAAACACTTCCAACAGGGCGTGGACCCGTTTCTCGCCGTGGGTTCGCATGGCGCGGATTTCGGCCAGCGTGACGCCGGTGTACTCGCCGAGCGGCGTGTTCCAGATGACGCGGGTCATGTTGCGCAGACTTGGCGCGAACCGCCCGATGGCCTCGCCGCCGAGTCCTTGGCGAACCACGTCAGCCCGCCACTGCGCCCACATCACTTCGGAAATGTTGGTCGGATCGAACTCGGGGTTCTCGGAATCGGCGGAACCTTCGTCGGTCGAGGACGCTGCGATGGCGCCGGGATCGAACACTTCGGCGGGCAGGGAGGCCGGGTCGGTGTTGGCCGCGCGGGCCAGCAATTGCACGAACGAGGCGATCTTCTTGCGTCCGATGCCAGGCGTGGCCGACAACTCGGCCAGCGACGAATTGAGCAAATCGCGCAGCGTGCGGGACAAAAACGCCAGCGGAAGCCGGCGATCGGTCGGCAACGCCCAATAGGCCAGCGGCTTGTTCAAATAGTCGGCGTATGCATCCGAAAGAAGGATCTTTCGCAGACTTCCAAAGCGGCTGGCCACTTGGAGGTCTTCGACGGACACCGTCTTAGCGAGTCTCATCACGCCATCTCCTTCGCGGGTGTTTTGTTTTGTCGGACCCGTGCGTCGTTCCATTGCGCAAGAGTCGTGTCTACCAGCGAATCGCCTTCGTTCCCCCCGAAGGGCGTGAATCGGCAGGCAGGGATTCCCCATCAGACCCTCAGGCCCGGGGAACCGAGTCGTGCGGGATAGACAGCGGGCCGCGGCCAAGCGTTTCGACTTTGGCAGGCCCCGACAACGCGGCTATTTTCGCATCCGCGGGGGCCGGTGGTCAAGGGCTGTCAGAAAAAAATGGTGTTTTTTGAACCACGGACCAAATCAGCCCATTTTCACGTGCGCAGACGTTCGGACGGACCACGATGGGAGGGGTGGCTGGGGACTTTTTCTCGTCCATCGGACGCCCTTATTCCTTAATCAAATCCTGCACGGTCATGCCGGCCGGGATCATCGGAAGCACGTGCTCTTGGTAGGGCACCTGCACGTCGAGCAAGTACGGGCGCGGCGAATCGATCATCGCTTGAATCGCCTCCGACAGCTCCGCCTTTTGGCTTACTTGCCGGGCATCCCAATGGAATCCGTGGGCGATCGTGACGAAGTCCGGGTAGCGGTGCTCCGGCGTGATGCCGTTACCGTGGCCGGTCGCCTCGGGGTCGTCGATCGAGCCCAGATAGGTGTGGGCCCGATTGGCCGCATGAAACCGATCCTCCCACTGCACCACCATGCCGAGGTGCATGTTGTTGAGCAACATGATCTTCACCGGCAGCTTTTCGGTGTAGCAGGTGGCCATCTCCTGGATGTTCATCAGGATGCTGCCGTCGCCGTCGATGTCCACCACGAGCCGATCGGGATGCGCGGCCTTGGCGCCCACGGCGGCGGGCAATCCGAAGCCCATCGTGCCGAGTCCGCCGCTGGAAAGCCAGCGACGGGGCTTGGCGAACTTATAATATTGGGCCGTCCACATCTGATGCTGGCCCACGCCGGTGGCGATGATCGGGTCGCGGTCGGCGCACAGCCGATGCAATTCGCGGATGGCGTGTTGCGGAAGAATCCCGTCAAAATCCGGATCGTAATGGAACGGCTCGTCGCGTTTCCATTTGGCCACCTTGCGACGCCATTCGGCGGCGTCCGGCGACTCGACGATCCGGTTCAACTCGCTCAAAAAGTATTGCAGGTCGCTGACGATCGCCAAGTCGGGCCGGTATATTTTGCCGATTTCCGACGGGTCCACGTCCACATGGATCACCTTGGCCCGGCTGGCGAACGCCGACACCTTGCCCGTCACGCGATCGTCAAACCGCACGCCCAGGGCGAGCAGCAAATCGCAATTGTCCACGGCGTAATTGGCGTAGATGCTGCCGTGCATGCCGAGCATGTCCAGCGAGAGCGGGTCGTCGCCGGGAAAACAGCCGAGGCCCATCAGGGTCGTCGTTATCGGAATGCCGGTCTTGCGCACCAGCGCGGTCAGTTGCTCGGCGGCGTTGGCCGACACGACTCCACCGCCGGCGTAGATGACCGGGCGCTGCGACTCGGCGATCATTGCCGCCGCCTTGGCCACGTCCTGCGACGAGGCGGTCCGACCGTTGCAGTGATAGCCGGGCAGTCGCAGCGGACAATCGTAATCGGGAACGGTCTGTTGGTTTTGCACGTTCTTCGGGATGTCGACCAGCACCGGGCCGGGTCGTCCCGTGGTGGCCACGTGAAACGCCTCGCGCATGACGCGGGCGATGTCGTTCACGTCGGTCACCAAATAATGATGTTTCGTCACGCTGCGGCACACCTCCACGATCGGCGTCTCTTGAAAGGCGTCGGTGCCGATCACGGGCGTGCCCACCTGGCCGGTGATGGCCAGCATCGGAATGCCGTCCAGTTTGGCGTCGGCGATGGCCGTGACGAGATTCGTGGCGCCGGGTCCGCTGGTGGCCATGCACACGCCGATCCGACCGGTCGAGCGGGCGTAGCCTTGGGCCGCGAAACCGCCGCCTTGTTCGTGACGCGGCAAAATCACCCGAATCTTGTCCCGAAATCGCGTCAGGGCCTGATGCAGCGGGATGGTCGAGCCGCCGGGATAGGCGAAAATCACGTCGACCCCATGGTTGACGAGGCTTTGGACGACGATGTCGGCCCCGCTGGTGGGATGTGCGATTTCGGAGACTTGCGACTTGGCCGTTGATTGGTTGATAGTTGCCACGAAAACACCCTTGGAGGGAAAACAGACTATTTTACCGCATTCGCCGGCTCGCCAGGCCCTACAACGCCGAGGTTGCCAGCCGCCAAACGAATCGACGAACACGGCCAAACTATTCAGCATAAGCCGTTTTGCGAGTAATTCAAGCCGGGATGAAGGGGTTTGGTATCCCTCGAGTGGGTGATGTCACCGCGGTTGTTCCGGCCTTTAGGACAGACAAAAGGCAGCCGCGAAGGTTCTTGAACGGTTGCCGAGAATTCGATTCGTCGCGGGTCGCTTGACCGGCGGGGACTCTCGTGACAGACTTACCTCCGTTGGACAGGTTGCAGAAAATTCATTCCGTGGAGGAGTCGGTTCTCATGGAAATTTTGGTGAAAGACACATTCGAGGAAATGAGCAAGGCGGCGGCCAAGCTGGTCGCCCGAACGCTGAACGCCAAGCCGAACGCCGTGCTGGGGTTGGCCACCGGCGCTACGCCGCTGGGGCTCTATCGCGAGTTGGTGCGGATGCACAAGGACGAAGGGCTCGATTTCTCCCAAGTCACGACGTTCAATCTCGACGAGTACGTCGGCCTGACGCGGAACCATCCGCAAAGCTACCACTATTTCATGCACGAAAACTTTTTCAAGCATGTGAACATTCCAAAGCAGAACATCTACATCCCCTCCGGCACGACGGACAACTACGCGGCGTTTTGCCAGTGGTACGAGCAGCGGATCCACGAGTGCGGCGGCATCGATCTGCAACTGTTGGGCATCGGATCGGACGGGCATATCGCGTTCAACGAGCCGGCCAGTTCGCTGGGCTCGCGCACCCGCATCAAGACCCTGGCCCGAACGACGATCCAGGACAACGCCCGATTCTTCGACACGCTCGACCAAGTGCCGATTTACGCCATCACGATGGGCGTGGGCACGATTCTCGAGGCTCGCACGATCCTGTTGCTGGCCAACGGCAAGCACAAGGCCGCCGCGGTGGCCGCCGCCATCGAGGGTCCGGTGACCAGCATGGTGACGGCCAGCGCGCTGCAATTGCACCGCGACGTGTTGTACGTGGTCGATCGCGAGGCGGCCGGTCAACTGAAGATGCTCGATTATTACGAGTGGATTCAAGAGAAAATGGTTGACGCGCCATAGGCCCGCGTGCCCGCATGCTCCGGGGGAAAGTCCCGGATGCGAGCCGAAAGTTCGGAAATTGCCGCGTAGGATCTCGATTGCCGAGTCGGGTTTTGTGACTTATGCTTTTCTTGTCGTTGTGGCGACGTCAAACCAAAGTCGTTCCACCGGACCGTCGAGATTAACCCCCTATGCGGCTTGTCCTGTTCGATCGCTTGGGCGCCGAGCGAATCGGTTTTCATCCGCTGGCGTTGAGCCGGCCGGTGTTCGAGCTGCGCTGCGGCATCACCTCGTTGGGCGAGAAGCTGGTCGAGCGGACCGGCGCGAGGGATGTGGCCTGTTTCGTGCCTCCGTACTTGGCCGAGACGTATCGGGCCCGCACGGCTTGGCCGGTCAACGATCCGGCCTGCTTGCAGGGCGACGATCTGTGGTTGGTCAACGGGCGGGTGAAGGCCGAGGAGCTTGACCCCGGTTGGATCGGTCCGAGCCAAGTGGCCTGCGATCCGGTCGGCGGCGACGTGCTTTGGGCCCACGTGGCGCGCGACGACCTGGTGCGGCGGCCGTCGTGCGATTCGCTGGACGCGCTGCTCGATTGGGCGAAGACCAGCTTGCCGCCCGCTCCGAAAACGCCCGGCGCTTGGAAATATCTCTGGGAGTTGGTGCTGGCCAATCCCGCGCAGTTGACGGCCGACTTTTTGGCCGCCGGCCGATTCGGCATCGAGGGAACCGTCGAAGAGCCGTTCGCACTGCGCGGCGGCAAGAAGGACCTCTACATCGCGCCCGGCGCGTCGGTGCATCCGATGGTCGTGATCGACGCCGAGCACGGGCCGGTCTATTTGGACGAAAACGTCGTGGTCCATCCGTTCACGCGCATCGAGGGTCCCTGTTACGTCGGACCGGGCTCGATGCTGCTGGGCGCGAAATGCCGCGAAGGCAACTCGATCGGTCCGATGTGCCGCGTCGGCGGCGAAGTCGAAGAGTCGATCCTGCTGAGCCACTCGAACAAATACCACGACGGATTTCTGGGTCACGCCTACGTGGGCCAATGGGTCAACCTGGGCGCGCAGACCACCAACAGCGACCTGAAGAACGATTACTCCAACGTCACGGTCGTGTTGGACGGCAAAAAATCCATCAACACCGGCACGACAAAAGTCGGTTCCTTGATCGGTGACCACGCGAAAGCCTCGATCGGCACGCTGCTGACCACCGGCGCATACATCGGCGCCATGACGCTGATCACCACCCACGGCGGCTTCCAGCCGAAATTCATCCCGTCGTTCGCGTCGAGCATCGAGGGCAAGCTCTCCGAATGCTTCTGCAAAGAAAAGCTCTACGACGCGGCGGGTCGGGCCATGCGGCGACGCGGGCAGACGTGGACCGCGGCCGCCGAGACTCTTTGGAACGCCGTGTACGAACAAACCGTCGGTGAGCGAGAAGAGGCGTTTCGAAGAAGCCAGGGTTGATCGTGCGTCGTGGACCGCGCGACTAACGCGGTTGCGTCGGTTGCTCGCGCACTTCCACGTGCAATTGGCCCGCGTTGTCGGCCAGCTCGCCCGGCGAATCGTTGATCTTCAAAAACAGCGTGCCCGACTCGGCCGGCGAAAGCGTCGCGCCCAGTCCGACCGCCACCGGATGCAATAGCGCCGAGTCGCCGTCGTCGGCAGGCCGGTCGGGCCGCACGGCCGCCAGCAACATGCCCAGCGGACGACCGCGATAGTATCGAATCGAAACCCCGCCCGGCTCGCACGGCCAAGGTTTTTTCTTGAGAGACGAATCGTTGTGGGACAGGTCGACCGCCGGCGCCGCGTTGGCAACTTCATATCGGCCGGCCGCGGTTAGCTCGTACGTCTTGCCTTTCTCCAACCGCAGCCCGGTGTTTTGCCAACCGCGATCGGCGACGATCGTCACGCGGGCGTCTTTTTCCAAAATCTTGCCGGGCGTGAAGTCGACGGCCGCGCGGGCCACGTCGTACCCGTACTGCATCTCGGCGGTCATCAGCGTCCACGCTTCGCATAGTTCGGCCCAGTCCGATTGAAACATCCGGCGAAACCGCTCGTTGAAATCGGGCCGCGCGACCAACGGGATCAACTGACGGAACCGCTGCTGATAGCGAGGATCGCGGTCCAGCAGGCTGGCCGCCGCCCAACACCATGCGTAAAAATCGTTCTCGCGCCGCCCGTCGTAAGGAAACTCGATCACCTGCGGCAAGGTCAACCGACGGCGCTCGGCCGCGGCGTCTTGGATCAATCGCACGCGGCCCCACATCGGCGCCTCGTCGCGGTTGGCCGGCATGTAGCCCATCGTCAACTGTCCGTCCTGCCAGCGATGCGTGGCCAGATATTCGGCGATTCCCTCCATGTACCACGGCGGTCCGCAATGGCCCAACACGGTGTTCATGAACCCATGCGTGCCTTCGTGCAGCAGCAGATGCCGGCGGTAGTAGTCGCTCGGCTGTTCGTTGAGCCAGAGCCGATCGCCGACGGAATAGCCGTTCTCGAACGGCGGCAAATCGTCCGGCAGCAGTCCGGCCTGGGCGAATCGGGCCTTGTCCTTCATCAAGCAGCCGGTCATGCGCCAGTTCGGCCAATCCTTCGGATGGACGTGAAAGTATTCACACCATTGCAAAAACGCCTGGTCGAACAGCTCGGGCAGTTGGTCGATCTCGCTGCCCGACAGATCGGTGTAAAGCGTCAATCGCCGGCCCGACAATTTGCGGATTCCGGCCGCCGACACCCGGGCGTCGTCGATCGCCGCGACCGCCTGGGCGAGGATGGCCAAGACGATGGCGAACCCAATGGCCAATAAAAAGGTTTTTTTCATGGGTGACGCCTGGCGACGGAAAAATCGTTCCCTATGGGTTCTATAGCATGAAGTGGCCCAAGGCCGCAAGCAGCCCCGCGACTCGGTCGGCCTAGTTGACATTCCCTGAAAAGGTGGTTAAATAGCCAATCGTGCGGGACATTTTTTGAGTTCCTTCAAAAAAATGGGAGTTCACGATGAAGACTTTTGCAGCAATGCTTGCGGCGGTTCTTTTGAGCTTGGGCGGATGGACGGCCTACGGTCAGGAAGCGACGCCGCCGAAGGATCCCGCGCGGACCAAGCTGGCCGAGCAACTGGTCGAAGAAATGAACGTCAAGGGGACGGTCGAAAAGACGTTTTCGATGATTAAGAAAATGATTCCTTACCAGATCGAGCAGATGAAAAAGCAGTCGCCGATCAAGGATCAAGACGAAGCCGCGGCCAAGAAACGCCAGGAACGATTCGACAAAAGCGTGAAGAAAATGATGGACATGATTTCCGCGGAGATGGGCTGGGACGCGATGAAAGACCAGTACGTCGCACTGTACGCCGAGACCTTTTCCGAAGAAGAGCTCAAGGGCCTCGTCGAATTTTACAAGTCGCCAGTCGGCCGGGCGTTTGTCCAAAAGGAGCCCGAACTGATGGAACGTTCGATGAAGTTGAGCCAGCAAAAGATGATGCAACTGATGCCCAAGATTCAAGCGGTTTGCAAAGAGGCCGCCGAAGAGGCCAAAAAGGAAAAAATGGAGCAGCCCGCCCCGTCCAAACCGACCCCCAAAGCCGTCGAATAGTCTGGAGGTTTTCGTCCTCCATGCCGCGGCCCTAATCCCTAATCCCTAATCCCTGCTTCATGCACACACCGCTTTGCATCCTCGGCGCCGGACCCGGCGGATATGCCGCCGCGTTTCTGGCCGCCGATTTGGGAATGAACGTCACGTTGGTCGACCTCGAGGCTCGCTTGGGCGGCGTGTGTCTGTTGCGGGGCTGCATCCCCTCAAAGGCCTTGCTGCACGTGGCCCGGACGATCGCCGAGGCAAAACAGCTCGGCGAGTGGGGCGTCGCGTTTCCGACGCCGAACGTTGACCTCGACGTCCTTCGCTCGCGCAAAGAAAAGGTGATCGCCGCGCTGACCGGCGGGCTGAAGCAGTTGGCCGCCAAACGCAAGGTGCAAACGGTTCGGGCCAAGGCGGTGTTTGAAAACTCGCAAACGTTGCGGCTTCAATCGGTCGACGGGCAGCCGCTGGCCGACGATCGGATCGAGTTCGACCGTTGCATCGTCGCCGTCGGTTCAAGTCCCGCACGGATCCCAGCCTTCGACCTACCGACGCCTCGCGTGATGGATTCGACCGGCGCATTGGAACTGTCCGACGCGCCCAAGTCGCTGTTGATCGTCGGCGGCGGATACATCGGGCTGGAAATGGGCGACGTTTACGCCGCGCTCGGCAGCCGCGTCACGGTGGTTGAAGCGACCGACGGTCTGCTGCCCGGCGTGGACCGCGATCTGGTCCGTCCGTTGCAGCGACGGCTTCAGGCCCGATTCGAGGCGGTGCATCTCAACACGAAAGTGGCCTCGCTGGTCGACTGCGGCGATTCCGTCGAAGCGACTTTCGACGGCGACGTGCCGGAAAAAGTCCGGCGATTCGATCGCGTGTTGCTGTGCGTCGGGCGAAAACCGAACACGGCGGGGCTCGGGCTCGAACGGACCGGCGTGGAGTTGGATGCCCAAGGTTTTTTGCGGGTCGATCCGCAGCGTCGCACGGCCGATCCGCATATTTGGGCCATCGGCGACGCGGCCGGGCAACCGATGCTGGCCCACAAAGCCGCCCACGAAGGCAAAATCGCCGTGTGGGCGTTGGCGGGCCAAACCGTCGCCTTCGAGCCGCGCGCGATCCCGGCCGTTGTGTTCACCGATCCTGAAATCGCCTGGGCCGGGCTGACCGAGACCGACGCGCGGCGTCAAAACCGTTCGGTCGACGTGGCCGTGTTTCCGTGGGCGGCCAACGGTCGAGCCCACGCGGTCGGACGGACCGAAGGACTGACCAAATGGCTCGTCGATCCGTCGTCGGGCGAGTTGCTCGGGTGCGGCATCGTGGGGCCCGGGGCCGGCGATCTGATCGGCGAGGCGGTGCTGGCGATCGAACGTCGCTGCACGGCCGAGCAGATGGCCGACGCGATTCATCCGCATCCGACGCTCACCGAGACGTTGGGCGCGGCGGCTGAAGTCCAACTCGGCGTGGCCACGGATCTGTATCGACCCAAGAAGTGAAAAAGTCGCCGCGCGATCCGATCGCGTGCGATTTCGCCGGGATGTTGTCAGCCCCCCGAGCGGTTGATTGTTGTGGGGCAAGAAAAACCCATGCCCACGACGAATCGCAGGCATGGGCTTTTTTGTGGATTGGGTTTCTGCGAAGACTTGCCTAGGCGTGGGGCTGAGCGTTCGCGCCGGCTCGCACGCGCTTCTGCACGTCGGTCTCCAACACGCCGAAGGTGGCTTCGTGCCGCTGGATCGTCAACTGCAACGCATGCAGCATCCGCTTGGCCGTGTAAAAGTTCGTGATGATCCGTTGCGTCACCGGAATCGGGTGGGCCGGCACGCCAAACGGTTGGGGATTCAAGCCGAAGTCAATGATCAGTTCTTCGGGCGTGCCGGTCACGCGGCAAAAATTGGCATACAACGCCAACGCCTTCGAATCGTCAATCTCCAGCTGCATCCGCGGCGGCGTCGATTGTGCGGGCGTCGCACCCACTTCGGGGGCATTGGTCTCTTGGTCGGGTTTGTCAGGTGTCTTAGCCACGGAACGCTCCTATTATGTCTGAGGGATCTGGGCTCTCCACATCGGAAAGGTACGACTAGGCAATTATAGCACCGACTCCTTCGCGATTTTCTTCCGCTTTCAGGAAATCGGGGCAAAGTCTCGGTCGGACTTTGCCGATTATTCCGACGGCGTTGTTTGGGAAAACTTTAACTTCCGCTTGCGCAGAACAACAAAACGCCCTAAGTTAACATCTTTCACGGCAGCATCCCCATGACAGGCTCTCATCCTTCACTGCGGCTTGGTGTTTGCCTCGGGCTGTGGCTCGCCCTGGCCGGCTGTCATGCGGTCGATTACTACCAAG
>JBDKTJ010000040.1:0-7008 GCA_039698075.1 Thermoguttaceae bacterium
AATGGGTGCCATGCCCACGCTTGTCGTGGGCATGAAGAGACGGCAAACATGCTTGCTGTCTCGCTGCGCTCGCTTAGCAAGCATGGCACCCATAAATCACTATTTGTGCGAGACACTACACTAGAGCCGGTTTCAACACTGGCTTTTCATTATCATTGTTCCGACCGTGCGAGGCATTTTTCGAGTTTTGGAACCGCTTCTAAAAACCATGTCGCAATCCATCGATCCCGCAATTCACAAACTCCTCCAACGCGGACTGGCCATTCCCGCTTGCCCTCTGGCGCTGGACGGCCATCGTCGTTTCACACCGCGTCGACAGCGGGCCCTGTTGCGGTATTATGCGGCGTCCGGCGCGGGAGGCGCGGCCGTCGGCGTGCATACCACGCAGTTCGCAATCCACGATCCAAAGGTTGGGCTGCTCGAGCCCGTGTTGAGCTTGGCCGCCGAGGAGTTCGACCGGGGAGACGCGTGCCGCCGCGAGCCGCTGGTTCGCATCGCCGGCATTTGCGGCCGCACCGAGCAGGCTGTCGCCGAGGCCGGTTTGGCCCGCGACCTGCGATATCACGCCGGCCTGCTGAGCCTTGGAGCCTTACGCGACGCCTCCGACAACGCCATCTTGACGCACTGCCGTGCGGTGGCCAATGTGCTTCCGCTGATCGGTTTCTATCTTCAGCCCGCGGTGGGCGGTCGCAGCCTTTCCTATGCGTTTTGGCGGCGTTTCGCCGAGATCGAAGCGGTTGCGGCAATCAAAATCGCGCCCTTCGACCGCTACCGAACCTTGGATGTCGTTCGGGCCGTGACCGACTCGGGCCGCGACGACATTGCCCTTTATACGGGCAACGACGACCATATCGTCTTGGATCTTCTGGCAACGTATCGCTTCCAAGTGGCGGGCCAACCCGTAGAACGGCGCATGGTCGGCGGCTTGTTGGGGCACTGGGCCGTTTGGACCTCGAAGGCGGTCGAACTGCTCGACCAGTGCCATGCGGCGGCTAATCAAGGGCCAATTCCTCGCGAATTGCTCCGTCGGGCGCAGGAAGTGACCGACGCCAACGCCGCGCTGTTCGACGTAGCGCACGGTTTCGCCGGCTGCATTGCAGGAATCCATGAAGTGCTTCGCCGCCAAGGTCTTTTGGAGGGCATTTGGTGCCTCGATCCCAACGAAACCCTCAGCAAAGGCCAGATGGCCGAACTCGATCGAGTCTGCGCCGCCTATCCCCATCTCACCGATGATGCGTTTGTGGCCGAACACCTAGACCAGTGGCTGGCCGATTGACGACAAACGGGGTCGGGAGTCTTTTTATTGCTTGCTAATGACCGAATGCAATCTCCCCCAAAGATTTTCTTTCCTCGTCTAATCCGTCAATATCCGTGATGTCCCAGCGTCTGTTGGAACTCAGTAACGTCCCCCTTTTCAGAACCCAGAGCCCTACAAAATGAAGTCTCTTCGAAACGCTGGCGTTCTATCATTGTTGTTGTGTGCATCGGCATGTACAGCACGTAACGAAACCTCGCGCCCTTCGTTAGCGACCGCGGGCAATGTTTTCATTTCGGTTGAATACTACCCGTCACTAGACTCCGATGTCTCGAATCCCCCTAGGCCACAGTTCCCAGATCGTCGATTCTTGGAGATGACCAAGGATGGAATACTACGGTGGCGTCCTGTGCGCGATACAACTCAAATGAGTATACGGCGGCTCAGCGAGCACGAGCACAACAAATTAGAGATTCAGGCAAGAAGAGTATTAGCCTGCCTAGAAAACCAAGCGATTCGGCAAGGCCCAATTATCGATTTCGACCGCATTTGCCTTAAAATTTCTGACGGAGAGAAGAAGGCCGATGTTTCATTCAACATGAACATCGGAGACTTTCTATCAAGTCAGCCATTACGATGTCCTGATGATAGTGCCGTAGAATTAAATGACGCTTGCCGCGAATTGCGGATGGCGCTGGTAGAGGACATTGCCAAAGATGCAGTGGGAGAGAGCAAAAAGAGAGGAAAATAAAGAGCCGGAGAAAAGGGAGCGGGAGTCTTCTTTATCGTCGCCGAGAACACACGATACGCCTCTCCGCCGCCTGGTGACTCGCAATCGTCGCGGCATGTGCAGAGAATATCAATCCCCTGCAATTCTGTCAACAAAAAGACTCCCGACCCCTTTTTATCTTCGGCAAACACGTCTGAAACAGCCGAGTTTGCCTCTGTTCATCCGTATGGAACGGTTCCTTGGCTAACTTGAGATCAAGAAGACGCCGGACTGGTCTTTTCAGGACGTCAACGTTTCACGCCTGCCCGCTGCTTATTCCGCCGCTTCAAGACGCAAGGGCACTTGCACCTGCCGACCGTTGCGAATCACCGTGATCGCGACTACGTCGCTGGGCTGTTTTATTTCGATCGCGTCCGCAACATCGTCGATCGTTTTGACCGGCCGACCGTCGATCGCCACGATCAGATCGGCCGAGGCGCGATCGACCGTTTGATATTCAACCACGAAAGGGCCTTGCCGTTTCTTTTCCTTCTTGATGCGCCATCCCTGCAATCCGGCTCGCTCGGCCGGTCCGCCCGGCGTCAAAACGGCGACCATCAGCCCGTGATCGGTGGGATACATCTTCACAATGCCCGTCTCGGGCCGCCGCACATGCCCGCTTTGAATCAACTGGGGCACGACCCGGGCGATCGTGTTGACGGGAATCGCAAACGCGACGCCGGCGCTCTCGCCGGTCTTGCTGGCGATGGCCGTGTTCATGCCGATCAACTGGGCGTGGGTGTCCAACAGCGGTCCGCCCGAATTGCCCGGATTGATCGCCGCGTCCAACTGAATGATCGATTTCAGACTACGCCGCCCTCGACGACCGGGCAGCGAACGATTCAAGCTGGAAATGATGCCCGTGGCCAGCGTGCGTTCCAGACCGAACGGATTGCCGATGGCGAAAACCCGTTGACCGACCATCAAGTTGGTCGAGCTGCCGAAGGTGACCGGAAACAACGACTCGGCGGGCGCGTCGATTTTGAGCACGGCGACGTCGGTCTGCGGATCGCCACCAATCAGCCGGGCGTCATAGCTGTTGCCGTCGAATAGCGTGACACGGATATCTCTCGCCCCTTCGATCACATGAAAGTTGGTCACCACATGGCCCACCCGATCGATGACCGCGCCGCTGCCCTCGCCCTCCGAAACGACGTCGACCATCGGAATGAGGGTGCCGGACACCCCCCGTGTATTGATATTCACGACGCTGCGGTTCACCTGCTGATAGACCAGCACGTTGACCCGTTCCTCGGGCGTCAGCGATTCCAGCAGGGCCGGTGGAACATTGGACATCGGGGCCTGTGTGACCGCTGGCAGCGTCGCTTCTTGAGCGACCGACTGGGTGTCGGAAGGCCACCAATTATGGCGTCCGAAAGCCACCACCCCCCCCAACAAGGCTGACATCACGCACAGCAATACCGCTCTTTTCATAAAGGCCCTCAGCCGTCCGACTTTTTTCTTGGCCAGTCCATCTCGTCGAGTATATCCGCGGTGGCCGGGAATTTCGAGCCCGACAAGGCGGCCTCGCGATTCCGCACCCGTCGATTTTCCTCCGATTTTCGGTCCATTTTTTCGCGTCATTCGTATTATGAACTACACTTCAGAGGGGTGTTGCGTTTCCCGGTCATCCTGGGTACAAGCAAAATCTCCAAGGAATACGTACGGAGGATGGGATTTTGGTTGGCAAAAAGCAAAATGGTTGATTAGAATAACTAGAGCCGACTCTGCTGTTTTGGAGAGTTGGGTAACTTAACGTGCCTGCGGACCGCTACGGAACACGGCTCCGCCCAGGCGCGCGACCTTCGTTGGTTCGCCGGAGAAGTGAAACTATGTCGAAGAGTATTCTTGTCCGAGGCATCGTCCTGTCGGTGATCGTCGCTGCCGGTGGACTGGTTTCCACGTATGCGCGAGGCGCGGATTCGAGTCCGATCGCCGCCACGATGGAAACGTTTTCGCATCCCGAAGGCGTCAACTATTTTGCGTTGACGCTGAAACCGACGGCAGTTGTTCCGGCAGCCAGTCCGCATGACGTCGTAATTCTGTTCAACACCGCGGCGGGCCAAGTGGGCCAGTCGCGCGACAAAGCGATTCAGGCGCTCAAGAGCGCGTTGGCCGCGATGCCCGAAGGCGACCGCGTTCAACTGATGGCCTCCGACTTGGATTGCGTTCCGTTGACCAAGAAGTTCGTCGCGCCGAAGGGCAAGGAGATCGACGAGGCGTTGGCCGCGTTGGAAGCCCGAACGCCGTTGGGCGCCGCCGACGTCGAGAAGTCGATCGCCGCGGTGGCCGCCGTGTTGGCCGCCGACACGAAAAATCAACAAGCCATCGTTTACATCGGCGACGGCCGCAGCGCCGCCAATCTGGTCGGCACGGAACCGTTCGTCAAGCTCGTTCAAGGTTTGACGAAGGCGAAGATTCCCGTCTCCAGCTACGTCATCGGCGCTCGGACCAATCTCCAGTTGCCCGGCGCGTTGGCCGTTCAAACGGGCGGCGCCATGATCGTGGACAAATCGTCGTTGGACGCCGCCGAGGCGGGCCGTCAGTTGGCCGCCGCCATCGACGTGCCGGTTTTGTGGACCGACTCCGCCGTTTGGCCGGCCGCCATGACCGAGGTTCTTCCGAAACAGTTGCCTCCGTTGCGCGGCGACCGCGAGACGGTGGTGTTCGGCACGTTCAAGGGCAAGGGGCCGTTCCCGGTGCAGATTGCCGCGACCGGCGCCGGCGGCCAGCAGAAGTTCGATTTCTCCGTGTCGCCCAAACCCTCGGACGACAGCAATCATTACCTGGCCATGTTGGTCCAGGCGGCCCGCGCGGACGGCGGACTGACGATGCCGTTGGTCGGCGCGGCCAGTCTGGCCGAGGCCCAGCGAGCGGTCGGCGCCGGTTTGAACAATCTTGGCGCGTTGGCTCGCCAGGCGTTGGCGACCGGCAACCTCGACAGCGCCAAACAAATGGCCGCCGAGTTGTTGCGCCGCGATCCGAATTCGCCGGAAGCAACCGCGTTGAATCGCGCGATCGCCAAACAGGCCGCCGGCGTGACGCCGAAACCGCAACCGGTCGCTTCGGCCAAGAATGCGGCGACTCCTGCGTCCGCTCCTGCTGAAAAACCTGCGGCCGGAGGCGCCGACGATTTGGATTTGGTCGGTCCCGGCAAGGCCGAGCCCCCGGCCGGCACGATGACCGAGCAGTTCCAGTTCGATCGTCATGTGGTCGCTCAGAGAATCCAGATGGATGTCCGCAACACGCTCAGCGAAACGCGATCGTTGATGAGCACCGATCCCGACTTGGCGAGCCAGCGGCTCCAGTTGATGAAACAAAATGTGGTGCAATGCGGCGATCTCGATCCCAAGGTGCGGGATCAGTTCGTCAACATGCTCGAAGGGGCTTTGCGCGAGGCCTCGCGTCGAAAGATCGAAGTGGACAACGCGAAACAAAAACGACTCGAGCACATGGCGGCGGCGCAAGAGCAGGAGCGCATCGCCAGCGATTTGTCGCGCAACCAGATGAAGGTCAAACAGCTGATGGAGCGGTTTGACTCGTTGATGCAGGAAGGCCGCTATCGTGTGGCCGACGAATCGGCCGCCGCCGAGGCCCAAAAAGTCCTCCCGGACAGCCCCGTCCCTACGTTGGCTTCCGAGTATGCCCGCGTGACTGGCAACTACAACTTCTCCCTGACCAAGCGGCTGGAACGCGAAAAGGGCCTGATGGAGACGTTCCATCAGGTCGAGAAATCGCTGGTTCCGTTCCCCGACGATCCGCCGATCGTCTATCCGGACGCCGAGGTTTGGCAGGAGCTGACCACGCGGCGCAAGGCCAAGTACAGCTCGGTGGATCTGTCCAACCCGAGCGCGGCCGAACAGAGGATCCAAAACGCGCTGAAGTCGAAGACCAAGATGGAGTTTGTCGAGACGCCGTTGACCGAGGTAATCGACTATTTGAAGGACTACCACGGCATCGAGATTCAGCTTGACAGCCGCGTGCTCCAAGAAGCAAGCATCGAAACCAGCACGCCGGTGACGAAGAATCTCGACGGCATCACATTGCGATCCGCCTTGCGGCTGTTGTTGCGCGATTTGCAGTTGACCTACGTCATTCAAAATGAAGTGCTCCTGATCACCACGCCCGATGAAGCCGACAACCGCCTGACCGTAAAGGTCTATCCCGTGGCCGACCTCGTCATCCCGGTCGTAACGCCGCAGATGGGTGGCGCGGGCGGCGGCATGAGCGGCGGCATGGGCGGCGGTATGGGCGGCGGAATGAGCGGCGGCATGGGCGGCGGAATGGGCGGCGGCAGCAGCGGCGGCATGGGCATGTTTAACGTCCAAGACCTCCTCCAACGCGCCCAAGCCAATCAAGCGGCCGGCTATCAGCAGTTCCAAGCCTTTTCCGTCAAGGACGACTTGAGCGTCCCCGCCAAGCCCGAGTCGGTCGCGCCTGCGACGAAAAAAGCCGAACCCTCGGCCGCGTCGTCCAAAGATCCGCCTGCCGCGATTCCGTTGGACGCCATCGGAAACGCCAAACCCAATGTCTATTGGGAACAGTATTTCTCGACCAACGAGCCGCAAGCCGCGGCCGTCCGCGAAACCGTTCGCCAGTTGATGAGTCAGCGGAAATTCGACCACGTCGTCGGTCTGATCAACGCCGCCTTGCGACACCGTCAGGGCCAACCATGGATGTATGAAGCGCTGGCCTTGGCGCTGGACGCGGCGGGCCAGCCGAAATCCGAACTGGAGCGGGCCGTCATGTCCGCCGTCGATTTCGCCAACACGCCGAACGATCTGATGTACATCGGCGCCTATCTATCTCAGGCGGGGCTGCACCAACGCGCCCTGCAGGTTTACCGACAGGTCGCCGCCATCGACCCGACGCGATCCGAGCCGTACATGCTCGGGCTGCGGGCCGCCCGAACGCTCGACGATCTGGAAGGGCTGAAATGGGCAAGCCTCGGCATCGCCGGTCAGGCGTGGCCCAAAGAACAAAA
>JBDKTJ010000041.1:0-40041 GCA_039698075.1 Thermoguttaceae bacterium
AGGCGGGCCGCGTCGTCGAGGACAAGCCCGCCGCCGGCCACACGTGGTTCAACGACTCAGCGGCTTGCCGAACGACCGCCTCCCGGCGATGATTGGCAAAAACGCCGTGCGAAGGCCGAACCGTGACTGGACCGTCGTAACCCATCTCCTTCAGCTCGGACAGAAAACCGGCCACGCCAATCCGACCGTTTTCGGCGTCGGGCAACAGCCGCAACTGGTCGTCCTCGCACGGAATCGTCGCGTCGGCGGGCATCTCCGCCACGTCAACGGCCACGATGCCGGCCGGCGACATTTTGCGAACGCTCTCCAAGGAACCGCCGCAAGCAACGACTTCCCAGACATCCAACCAAAGGCCGACGTTCGGCGCCGCGACCATGTTCAACAGCAGACGGACGGCGTCCAAATCGTGAAGAAACTGGAAGACGCGGTCGCGCCGATGACATTCGGCCGCGCGAAACCCGACGGCCAATCGAACGCCGGCCGGCGCCATCGCCGCGCCAAGGTCCTGAAGACGATGCCGATGGAACTCGAAATTCTCGTGATAAGGGCGGCTGTCGTTGGCCGGCGCGACCATCACCGTCGCCCGAGTGCAGCCCAACGCCTTCGCACAGTCGAGATACTCCGGCAGCTTCTTCATCTCCTCCCGAAATATCTCGTCGTCGGCGTCCCATTGCAACGGCAAGGAAAACGTGCCGACCTGAAGCTGCGCACTTTGAATCAATCGCCGGGCGTAGGCCATGCCTTTCAACCGCGCGCGGGTGGCGAACTCGACCATGTTCAAATCCACGCTGGCGAAACCGTACGTTAAGGCCAATTCGATCAATTCGCTCGGATGCCCCAACACGCCCAAGGCCGAAACGTTGAGATTCTTAAACATCACAGACTTTCTCTGCCTCCGAAAAACCCAAAAGATAAAAAACTCCCGCCATCTTCGGGCTACCTGCCCGGGGGGAATCCTTTATTATGGCAAATCGCTCGGATTCACGGAAGGGGGGGACGAACGATCAGCCCAGCCGCGAGCGGGCTTCGTCGGCCCACGGACTGTCGGGGGCCTGATCCAAGAATGCCCGCCAATAAACGTCGGCCTCGTTGCGACGTTGCAGTTCGTCAAGCGTGCGGGCCAGATGGTAGTGGACGTCGGGATAATCGGGATGATAGCGCAGCGCGCCTTCGAACGCCGCGACGGCCAACTCGCGCTGGCCCGTTTCGGCCAACACGCAGCCCAGGTTGGCCCGGGCCTCGACGTAGTCCTCGTCCAATTCAATGGCCATGTAATAACGTTCCCGCGCGCCGCCCAAATCGCCCTGACGGTAAAGCAACTCGGCCACGAAGAAACAGATTTCGGCCTTCGGTCCCCCGGCGGCCATCACCGCCCGATACATCTCGGCGGCGGCGGTCAACTGCCCGTCCTCCTCCAACTCGGCGGCCAATCGGCACATCTGCTCGGGCGAGGTCGGCACGGCCTGCGGCGGCGTGGGCTCGCCTTGCCAGGCGTCGAAGTCGAACCGCAACTGCCCGCCCGGCTCGATCAGTCCATCGCCTTGACGCAGCAAAATCCCCTTGCCCTCGACGATGACCGACAATTGAGCCAACGGTCGAGCCACGCCGGGCACGCAACGAGCCAGCGAGGCCAACTGCTTTTCGATCGCCCGAGGCGACACGCCTGCCGCCAACAGCTCGGCCAAACGACGCGCCGTGGCCACTTCCTGAAAATCGAAATAGGGCAGACGCCGCACCTCGCGCACCGGCACGATCAGCCCGCGTCGATGCCAGCGCCGAATCACCGCCACCGGGACGCCCGACAATTCGGCCAGCATCGCCGGCGTGTAAAGCCGATGGCTTTCGTGCTCCGCTTCGACCAGGCCGAGACGCTGCCACAGTTGCGTTTCCGTAAGGACTTCGATCGCCTGCTGATCGATCTGCCGTTGGGTGGGCTCGTCGAACCAGTCGTCTTGGCCGGCCAACGGCAACTCCTCCTCGCCGACGACGATCCATTGGGCCGACGGATCGGGCCGATCCAGCACCACGGCCCCGTGGCTTCGCAGCAACTGAGCGGCGTCGCGGCGGCTCATGCTGGCCAATTTGCCGACCAACGCAACGCGTCGATCCTGCAACAGCCCGACCGGTTCCGGCGACTCTTGAGGCATCGTTGACCCTTCGGGTTCCTAAAGTGTTTGGACAGGAAGAAGACCGCCAAAAAAGGAAATATACAAGATTTCGCCACGCTTGGCGACCCTGGCCGAGCCGGAAGGACGACTTCAAGCCGCGATGGCTCTCACGCGGCCTCGCACAGCGCCGCTCGATCCGACGTTTCGACGGGCAGCCCTTGGCCGCGATCATCGAACAGGCTGCCGAATTTCCGCAGATTGAGCGATTCGACGAACGCCCGGACCTTCGTCGTCGTGCTGCACGGATCGATCGTCTCGTCGATGCAGTCGCCGTCGAGCACCAGAAGCGGGATGCCGACCGATTGCAGTTCGTCGCGCAGCCGTTTGGTGAAGCAACTGTCGGCCATCGAGCAGCGGCCGAACATATGATTGTACAAAAGCAGCCCGGTCGCCTTCAATTGCGGTGCGAACGTCCGCAGTTGCGCCGCGCGAAACTCGGGATCCAAAAAACCCGTCCGCAGCAGCTTGCGGGCCAGGCTGCGATACGGATCATCCAGGTCCAACGCATCCCAGCCGACGAAGTTCACTTCCTCGAACACCACGGGGGCGTTGCAGTGCAGTTCGACGAAATCCATCAACCGGCTGTTGTAGAACGGCGGCAAATGGAGCCAAAGCAACCGGTGGGTGTCGTCGATGCTCATATGCCGCTCGACCTTCTCTTTCGCCGCCGACAATTCGTCGAGCATCGTGCGATGCAGTTCGACCAATTCGGGCTTGCCCCACAGTTGCGAAAACATGGCGGCAAACAGAATCGCCTCGCTGCCGCGCATCAACGGCGGACTGGTGAACCGAAGCCAGTTGCATTGTCGGGCAAGCTCGCGGGCCTCGTTCGACCGGTGGCACGCCTCTTGCAACCGTCCGCGGTCCATCCGAACGCCCAACGACCGCTCCAAATGGGCGACCGACGCCTCCAAGCCCGCGGCGATGCTTTCGACCGAACGCTCGTCTTGGCGGACCGGCGTATGCACCAGGTGATGGCGGTCCGACCGGCCCAGATCGCGGGCCAGATCGGCCAGCACCCGTTCGCCCTGCTGACACGGAGCGCTGGTGCCGACGACGAAATCGGGCCGCGGCAACCGGTCGTCGCCCTCCAAAACCCGGAGAAACGAGCAGGTCTCGGCCGAAAATCCCTTGCGAGCCGCCCGATCGAAAATCGTTCGCAAGCCCGCGCCATTGCGAGCCCGCAACGCCGCGTAACTCTCCATCGTCAAGACTCGAACGCCCAGGGCGTTTAGGATTTCCGGCGGATAGAACAAATTGCGCCAAACCAACGGGGCGTCGCTCCGCGAAAAGAACTCGCGACGGGTCAGATGCGTCCGCATCGCCGCCGATCGTTTCGCCGTGCCCGACCAAAGCGGCGCAAGCGTCGCCGGCGCGACCCGCAACGACTCACGATCCGACGTTTGTAAAAAACTCTGCCGTGCGATGATCGCCGCGCCCAACGCGCCCATCACCTGATTGCGTTCGGGGATCAGAATGGGGTTGCCGGTGATGGTTTCGAGATAATGCGCCACGGCGCGGTTTGACGCGACGCCGCCTTGAAAGACGATCGGACCGCGATAGTTCACGAACAGATCGCCCACGCCCGAGATGATTGTGCGCGCCTGCGCCCGACACGCCGCCGCGATGACGTCGCCCAGCGGATAGCGGTTTTTGAACTTATTGACCGACGTGGCGCTCAGCACCGCGCAGACCGACGACAATTGAAGCGTCGATTCGTAGTTGATTCTTTCGGCCATCTGCTCGACGGGCACGTTCAGCCGCGCGGCGACGCTGTCCAAGAACGCGCCGGTGCCGGCCGCGCAGATGCCGCTCATCTTCGACACCCAAATTTGCATGGACTCGTCGAACAGCATCGCCTTGCTGTCCTGTCCGCCGACGTCGAGGATCGCGCGGCAGTCCGGGCTGAACTGCGCGGCCGCCGCGATGTGCGCCGACACCTCGCTGATGAAATCGTCGAAATGCAGAAATCGCTGAAAATCGTCGACCACCTGACTGCCGGTGGCCACGGTTCTCGCCAGATCGTCGCGGACCGCGCCGGACTCGGCCAGAAATTGGTCGATGGTTTTCGCCACCGCCCCCAGGTTGCACTGACCGCACAGCCGACACTTGCCCGAGCAACCGCTGCCGGCCGAAGGCTGAGATTGCGTCCGACAACACAGACTATGCAGCAACGTCCCGTCGTCCGACAGAAGCACCGCTTTCAGCGTGGTCGATCCAATGTCGACGCCGAGATACAATCGCCGATTCATAGACGTCACCTTCGCGGTGGGAGACAAGTCGTCAACGTGTCCCGGATGTCTTCTGCGGATCCCCAAGCTGCCGCTTCTCGGCGGGAAAGTCAGCCCGTTTTTCCGACGGACAAACCGTCGGCAACACGCACGTTTGAGTTGCCCCCTGGGTAGGACAGACCTGCCCAAAGGTCCAAACCCACGCTGTTGTCCGCCTGGCATGGCGCAACAGACGGCCGGCCCATCTCACGAGAAAGCGGGCCGATTGTATCGGCTCCCCACCTTGGCTGCAATGGCACTTGACCCTCTGCTGTGGACAGTTTTTTGTCGCCAACAACACAAAAAACACCCCCCATTCGATGGAACATCTCCTCGACGCCGTCCTTCCCCTGCGGCAATCACCTGTTCGCTAGGCGTTCTTGTCGATAGACTAAAGGTTTCCGACCTTTTTCCGGCTTCCAAGATTCCGGGATTCCAAAAAAGACGCCCGGACGCGAATCTCATGGACATGGATCAGCTAGTGGCCCTGTGCAAGCGGCGGGGCTTTTTGTTTCAGTCAAGCGAAATCTACGGCGGCTTGCAGGGCTTTTGGGACTACGGGCCCCTGGGCGTCGAACTCAAGCGAAACGTCCGCGAGGCTTGGTGGCGCGACATGGTCACCGCCCACAACGAGTTGGACGTCTCGCCCGGCGCCCCGTCGACCTACGAAATGGTCGGCATCGATTGCGCAATCATCATGCATCCGCAAGTCTGGAAGTGTTCGGGCCATTACGATCTGTTCCACGACTACATGGTCGATTGCCGGGAATCGAAGAAGCGGTATCGCTACGATCAGGTCTACGGCCGCTGGCTGACGTGCAAGGGCCGTCGCATCTTCGTGGCCAGCGACGTGCCCGGTGACGAGGGCCTGGAGCTGACGCAGCACAAGGCGATGAAGTTTTTCGATCTTCGTGGAAAGGACGCCGACAGCCTGACGTGGGAAGGCTCGCTGGTTTCGCTGACCACGGTGGCCGACATGGCGGCAGTGTTGGGCCCGGACGCCAAAACGCTCGGCACGCTGACCCCGCCCCGCGAGTTCAACTTGATGTTCAAAACGATCGTCGGCGCGTTGGGCAGCGCCGAGGACACCGTGTTTTTGCGTCCCGAGACGGCCCAGGGCATTTTTGTCAACTTCAAGAACGTCTGCGACAGCACTCGGGTGCGCGTGCCGTTCGGCATCGCGCAGATCGGCAAGAGTTTTCGCAACGAAATCACGCCACGCAACTACACGTTCCGCTCGCGCGAGTTCGAGCAGATGGAGATCGAGTTCTTCTGCCACCCGAAAACGTCGCCCGAGTGGTACAAGTATTGGCGCGACCGCCGTTACCAGTGGTATTTGAACTTAGGACTGGCGGGCGAGCGGCTTCGGCTGCGCGATCACGACAAGGACGAATTGAGCCACTATTCCTGCGGCACGGCCGACATCGAATACGCCTTCCCGTTCCTGCCGACCGGCGAGTTCGGTGAACTGGAGGGCGTCGCCCATCGCGGCGATTTCGACCTGCGCAGCCACATGGAGGGCAAATTGGTCCGTCAGGGCAACCAATTGGTCGTCGAGACCGACGCCGAGGGCAAGCCGCGTCATCGCGGAAGCGGCAAAGACTTGAGCTACTTGGACGACCAGACCAAGGAGCGGTTCGTGCCGCACGTGATCGAGCCGTCGGCCGGCGCCGATCGCGCCACGCTGGCGTTCCTTTGCGAAGCCTATCGCGAGGACGAAGCGCCCGACGAAAACGGCAAGCCGACCAAGCGGGTGTTTTTGAAGCTGCATCCGCGGCTGGCCCCGGTCAAGGCGGCCGTCTTCCCGCTGGTTCGCAAGGACGGCATGCCCGAGGTGGCCCGCGAAATCTACAAGGATCTCAAGCCGCACATGACCGTGTTTTACGACGAAAAGAGCGCGGTCGGCCGCCGCTATCGCCGCCAGGACGAAATCGGCACGCCGTTCTGCATCACCGTCGACGGCCAAACCCTACAAGACGGCACCGTCACGATCCGCGACCGCGACACGCTCCAACAGTGGCGCGTGCCGAGGGACCAATGCCTCGACCAGTTGCAGACGCGGCTGAAGGGCTAAATAAAACCGCAAAAAATCGAAAGCAACGCAAGCCTTCTTGCGACGAACGTGCGACGGGCTGCATGGCGTCCGGCCGTGGCTTTTGGTACATTGCGGGAGCCAATCGGCGAGACCCCGTCACAACAGTCCTAAAGCAGTAGGAGGCCCCGTCATGGAACTGAAATTAAAAGACTCTCGGACCGAACGAAACCTCGTCGCGGCGTTTGCCGGCGAGTCCGCGGCCCGCAATCGCTACACCTATTTTTCCAGTCAGGCCCGCAACGACGGTTTCATCCAGATTTCGCAGATTTTCGAGGAAACCGCCAATCAGGAAAAAGAACACGCCAAGCGGTTTTTCAAGTTTTTAGAGGGCGGCTCGGTGACCATCGAGAGCGCGTTCCCAGCCGGCGTGATCGGGCCCACGGCCGACAATCTGCTGGCCGCCGCCGAGGGCGAGCATGAAGAGTGGTCCATCCTGTATCCCCAATTTGCGTCCATCGCCCGCGAAGAAGGTTTCAAAACCATTGCGGTCGTGTTCGAGCGGGTCGCGGTGGCCGAGCGGCAGCACGAGCGTCGCTATCGGGGGTTTTTGGAAAACATCCAGGCAGGCCGCGTGTTCAAGCGCGATCAACCCGTGCGGTGGCGATGCCTGAATTGCGGCTACGTGCAGGAAGGGCCCGAAGCCCCGGCCGCGTGCCCTGCGTGCGCCCATCCCCAGGCGTATTTTGAAGTGCTGGCCGAGAATTGGCTCTGATCAAACCGCTTTGTCCGACGGGCGATCGTCGCGCCGCGCCTTGTCGTGATCCCGTTGGCGAAGCTGACCCAGCCAATAGTCATACTGCGGATCGCCTTGCCGAAAGGTGAACACCGCGTCGGGCAACGGCCGGCCCTGCCGATCCTGAGAATGGACCCGGACCAAAAGCGCCCCGTCGCGGCGGCGTTGAATCTCGCAACTCTCAAGCTGCGTTACGACCATGGTTTGCGGATTTTTTTGTTGTCAGGTGGGATGATTGCGACGGTTGACGCCATCGCAGGTGGGAATCGAACGGACAGGCATGTCGCCCAAAACCGTCTCTTAATTCTAACTCAAATTTTCCGATTCCAACACTAGGAGTCGGCGTTTTGTCGAAATCCCGCCCGGCGCCGAATAGCGGCCAAGCTGCCCATCCGCACACACCACCCGATGGCATGGGACGATCAATGGCATCCGGTTCCCGGCCATGCAGTTGCCCACCGCCCTGGCCGCTCCGGGATATCCGGCCTTGGCGGCCAACTGGGCATAGCTGACCGTCGTGCCGTAGTCGATCCGACGGCAAGCGGTCAACACCTGGCGTCGAAACTCGCTCGCCGGCCCGAAATCGACCTGCACGTCTAAAAAATCGTCCTTCCGGCCCGAGGCATACGCCTGAAGCCTTCGGATCAACGGGTGGCTGCGTCGGACGACGGCGTCACACCTCCATTCGGGGCATATTGCTCTGCGAGCCGCCTCGGCCGACGAATATCCAAACGCCAACTGCAAGACGGTCCGGCCGGCCAAAACAACCGCCATCCAGCCCAATCGGCTAGGAAAAACCAGCATGAAACGCATCTTCCTGATCATTTCGCCGCTTCCCGGTGGTTTTGGGAAGCCTTATACTTGAGGTAGCGCCCGTCGTCATCGGGTCGGAAAGGTTGTGTCGGAATGCTGCGTTACGGCTCGCTGTGCGACGACTTCTACGTCAATATGAATCTCGGCACCGAGATGGAACTGCCCGCCAATCGCGAGACGGTTTTGCATTTTTTCGAACGTGTCCAAAAAACCTACCCGACGATGCGGAACTTTTACAGCCGCGAGCGGGGCGACTTCATTCTGGAGGAAGACAAGGACGAAGGTTCCTATCGGTGGTGCACGATCGAGCCGCGCCGGGTGTGTTCGGGCCTGGTCAATCCCGAGTCGATCGACGACGCCATGAACCAGCACAAGCTGATTTTGGAGCTGGCTCCCTACATGCTTTCGGTCAGCCCGTTGGACTGCGAGGCCCTCGACCTGCTGTTCGGTTTCGATTTTACCTATCGCGGCAACCATAATCAACTGATGGCCGACGCGTTGGGCGTCAGTCCCTCGATGGAGCCGGTGCTGGGCATTCCCGGGGCGACGGTCATCAACTACGAGCCGTCGGTCACCATCGCCCTGGACCCCGAATGCCGGACGCAACTGCGCATCAGCGTCGAAACGCGCACAAACGCCTACCAGGTGCGGATGCGCGATTATCCCGAAGAACAGCTCAGCGTGTACGTCACGGCGCGTCAATACGGCAGCCTGGGGCCCGACAAAACGTTCGTCGAAACGATCGACCGTCTGCGCCAGTTGTGCCACGAAGCGATCGACGGCTACGTCATCCAGCACGTTCTCCAGCCGCTCAGCCGGACAATCTCGATTCAATAGCGCGGGCTGTCCTTACCGAGCCATTCCGTCTATAATTCCGTCCGCCATGACGGACGAACCGCGCAACCCCAACCGATCGCTGGACGAGGTGCATCGTTCGGTGACGATTCCCGCCAGTCGATGGTGGCGGCGGCTTCTGGCCTTCGCCGGGCCCGCCTACCTCGTTTCGGTCGGCTACATGGACCCGGGCAATTGGGCCACCGACATCCAGGGCGGCTCGCAATTCGGCTACCGGCTGCTTTGGGTCCTGCTGATGAGCAACGTCATGGCCGTGCTGTTGCAGACGCTCAGCGCCCGGCTGGGCCTGGTCACCGGCCGCGATCTGGCCCAGGCCTGCCACGACGACTACCCGCGCGGGGTCAACTACGTGCTGTTCGGCCTGTGCGAAATCGCCATCGCGGCCTGCGACTTGGCCGAAGTGCTCGGCACGGCTATCGGATTGAATCTGTTGTTCGGGCTGCCCGTTCTCTGGGGCGTAGTGATCACCGGCGCCGACGTGTTTTTGCTGTTGGCCATCCAGCGATTCGGCATCCGCAAGCTGGAGGCCTTCATCTTGATGCTCGTGGCCACGATCGGGGCCTGCTTTTTGGTCGAGATTTTTCTCTGCCGCCCGGTCGTCGGCGACGTGGCCCGCGGATTGGTTCCGCACATGCTCGGCGGCGCGGAATTGTACATCGCCATCGGCATCCTCGGGGCCACGGTGATGCCACACAATTTGTATCTGCATTCGGCGTTGGTCCAAAGCCGCGACGTCACGCGCAGCCGTGAGGCGGTGGCCGAGGCGTGCCGCTTCAATTTGCTCGACTCGGTCGCGGCGATGAACATCGCCTTTTTGGTCAACGCGGCCATTTTGGTCGTGGCCGGCGCGACGTTCTTTCCAAACCCGGTCACGAGGATTCAAGACGCCCCCGCCTTGTTGAATAGTCTGTTGGGCACCTGGCTGGCGCCCTACGCGTTCGCCATCGCGCTGCTGTGCGCCGGGCAAAGCTCGACGATCACCGGCACGCTGGCCGGCCAGATCACGATGGAAGGTTTCTTGCGATTTCGCATCCGGCCCTGGCTGCGGCGTCTCGTCACCCGGGCGATGGCGATCGCGCCGGCCGTGGCGGTGATTTTGGCCACCGGCGACGACTCGCACAGCGTCTATCAACTGTTGATCCTCAGCCAGGTCATTCTCAGCCTGCAACTGCCGTTCGCCGTCGTGCCGCTGGTGCGCTTTACGAGCAGTCGGCAAAAGATGGGCCCCTTCGTCAGTCGCTGGTGGCTGCAAGGATTCGCGTGGCTGGCGACCTTATTGATTGTCGCCTTGAACGCAAAACTGGTCTGCGAGGAAATCCGCGAGTGGATCGTCACCGCCGGCCCCTGGGGTTGGCTCCTCGCGTTGGTTTGCATTCCCGTGGCGATCGGACTGGCATCGCTTTTGGTGTGGATGATGTTTCGCCGCGAGCAGTCGGGCCGCGAGAAACCCGGCGTGTCGGCCGATCAGGTCGCCTCGCAGGTCGCCCAATTGCGGCGGCGTTTCCGGCGAATCGGCGTGGCGCTGGACGCGCAGCCGGGCGATGTGGCCATGTTGGCCGAGGCCCTGGCGTTGGCCGTCCAACACGAAGCGGAGTTGGTGCTGATCCATGTCGTCGACGGCGTCGGCGGCACTTGGTACGGCCCGCAAACCGGCGACCGCGAAAGCCGCGACGACGCCCAGTATCTCGAAACTCTCGCCCAGCGAATCCGCGACGATCGACAAAACCGCGGCGTGACCAAAGTCGAGACCGTGCTCGGCTACGGAGACGCCGCCCGTGAGATCGTCCGAATCGGCCGCCGCGAACAACTCGATCTGTTGGTCCTCGGCGGCCACGGCCATCGCGGGCTGCAAGACCTCCTGCACGGCGCTACAATCACCGCAGTCCGCCACGCAACAAACATCCCGATCATAACCGTCAAAGGCGCAAACGCGTGAAGCGCGATTTGTTCGCTTGCCCGAAACCGTATTCTTCCTATAATTCCACCTCGAACCGCCGTTTTTCTAGCCCCTAAATAGGTTCAAATTATTGAGAAAGTGACGGCGGGCGAAGAACGCCGACAATTGCGTAGTTTTCGGCGATGCACCACTTTCGGTTTTCTGCGGTTTTATTTAGTCCCTATTTCTCCAGCCCCTCCAACCATGCACTATCCCTGGTGGTACGTCCCGCACCTGACGGCGCCGATGCTGATCGCCGCCATCTCCGTGCTCCATGTGTTGGTGTCGCACTATGCCGTCGGCGGCGGACTTTTCTTGGCCGTCGAAACCGGTTACGCCTATCGCACGGGCAACCGCAGCTACCTGGATTACCTGCACCGTCACGCCGCATTTTTCATTCTGCTGACGGTCGTTTTCGGCGCGATCACCGGGGTGGGCATCTGGTGGACCATCGGACTGGCTTCGCCGCTGGCCACCGAAACGCTCATCCGCACGTTCGTGTTCGGCTGGGCCACGGAATGGGCCTTTTTCATCGTCGAAGTCACGTCCGCATTCCTGTTTTACTATTTTTGGGGACGACTGACCGAACGGGTGCACGTGGCGATCGTCTGGATTTACGCCATCGCGGCGTGGATCAGCCTGGTGCTGATCACCGGCATCACCAGCTTCATGCTGAACCCCGGCGATTGGGCGTTGAACAACCCGGATCTACAAAATTTCTGGACAAAATTCTTCAATCCGCAATTTCTACCCCAAACGATCGCCCGAACCGGCGGCGCGCTGTTGCTTAGCTCTCTGTACATTTACCTGCACGCCTCGCTGACGCTGCGCGACGATCGGCTGCGCAACTTGATCGCCGTCCGTTCGGCCCGGCCTGCGCTGTTGGGCATCGTCACGGTCGTCGTCGGCGCGGCCGGTTGGTACTATTTCCTGCCGCCGTCGGCCGCCGCGTCGATTCTGTCGGCCGCCGCGCTGACGGTCCTGTTCGCGATGTTGTTCGCACTGGGCGCCGTCGTGTTCGTGTTGCTGTATATTGGCCCCTATCGCAATCCCGGCTGGTTGTCGCCGGGCTTTGCCCTTTCGTTGTGCTTGTTCGGCGTCGCAGCGTTTGCGATCGGCGAGTTTCTGCGCGAAGCCGTCCGCAAGCCGTTCGTCGTCTACAACGTCGTGCTGTCGAACCAGATCCTGCCCGACCAAGTGTCCACGCTGCGACGCGACGGCTATTTGAACGGCGGGCTGTGGACCAAAGCCTACGTCGAACGAAATTACCCGCAAACGCTGGTCGACGGGCGGATCGACGGCCAAAAACTTCTGGCGTTGTCGCCGCAAGAACGCGTCGCGGTGGGCCAAACGTTGTTCCAATATCACTGCAACGACTGCCACGCCGCTGGCGACGGCTACTCGGGCGTCGGACCGCTGCTGCGAGGTCGTTCGCGCGAGTTGATTCGCTCGACGATCGACCACCTCGAAACCGTCTATTTCATGCCGCCGTGGTGCGGCACGCCCCAGGAAGCCGAATTGTTGACCGACTATCTCGTGAGCATCAATCCGCCGCGTCCGTCGGGCATGCGGCTCGGCGTCGAGGAACCGAGCCGGCCGACACGGCATGTTTTGCCTTCCGATTCGCAATCCTCAATCCCACCGTCGACGTCGCTGACCTTGTCGCTGGTGGATCCCACGCCGCGGACCGTGCCCGCTCCGTTTTGGTTTGCGCAGTTGTTCAAAGGGCTCGGTTTCACGTTACACATGATTCCGATGAATCTTTGGTACGCGGGCCTGGTGGTTGCGTTGGCGTTGCATCTGCGCCGCAATCCCTGGGCTCGACGGTTCGCCGGCCGATTGCTGCGGCAGATGCCGGTGCTGGTGGCTCTGGGCGTCAATTTCGGCATCGTCCCGCTGCTGTTCATCCAGTTGTCGTACAACAAAGTCTTTTATCCGGCGACGATCCTGATGGCCTGGTTCTGGCTTGGCATCATCGCACTGTTGATTCCGGCCTACTACGGCGTTTACGCCTACGCCTGGGGGCTGCGCAACGGACCGGAGAGCCTGGCCCGATGGCGCCAAATCGCCGGTTGGCTGGCCGCGCTGTTTTTTCTGTCGATCGGTTTCTTGTTCGCCAACGGACTGAGCTTGATGGATCAGACCGGCCGATGGTCGGACTTGTGGCTGTCGCACCAAACCGCCGGCGCGGTCCACGGACTCGCGCTCAACCTCGGCGATCCGACGCTTTGGCCCCGCTGGCTGCTGATGTTCGGCCTGGCCCTGGGCACGACCGCCGTGTGGCTGTTGATCGACGTTTTTTGGATCTCGTCGAAAAGCGACGACCCGGCGTATCGTTCTTGGGCGATCGGATTTGCCAAAAAGCTGTACACCGTCGGCATGTTTTGGGCGGCCGCGGCCGGCACATGGTACGTGTTTGGCAGTTGGTCGCAACCGGTCTACGACGCGATGTTCAGCGGATGGCGATTGCCGCTGACGCTGCTGACGGCCGTCGCCCCGGGTTTGCCGTGGCTGCTGATCATGATGGCCGACCGCGTGACCCGCTCGCGGCTGTTGGTTCTCGGCGCGGCGGTGTCGCAATTTGGCGTGCTGGCCGTCAACGCCGCCAGCCGGCAAGTGGTTCAAAACGTCACGCTTCGGCCGGTGTTGGACGTGGCAGCGCAGCCGACCAACACCCAGTGGAGTCCGCTGGCGATGTTTTTGATTACATTCGTCCTCGGCGTGTGCGTTATCGTTTGGATGGTCACGCAGGTCGTCCGAAGCGTCACAACGACCGTGAGGTAGAATTACAAGGAGGGCAGACGCATGGGCAAGCCGGTTGCCGCAGGTGGAAAACGCTGGAGCCGTTGGGTCCTGTCGCTGGCGTTCGCCGTCGGTGTGGTCGCGTTGCTTTTGTATCTGGCCGGCAAGTTTTCGCCCAAAGTGCCACAACCGTCCGCCGCGACTTCGGCCGAAGCGGTGGCCGTGCCCGCCGATCGTCTCGTCACGGTCCAACGAATCTCGCTGCCGCAGATCGAGCCGGCCGTGGGCACGGTCCGCGCCGTCCATGAGACCGCCATCGGCTCGAAACTGTTAGCCCGCGTCGTCCAGGCGGACATCAAAGCCGGCCAGCAAGTTCAGCGTGGCGACGTGCTTGTTCGATTGGACGACACAGAACTGCGAGCCCGATTGGAACAAGCGGATGCGGCCGTCGCTCAAGCCGAAGCCGTTCGCGCACAAGCCGCGGCCGACGAGCATCGCTATGCCCAATTGGTCAAGTCGCGGTCGGTCAGTCAACAACAATACGACAACGCCGTCACCGCGCTGCGTTCGGCTAACGCGGAACTGCAACGCGCCCGGGCCGCATTCAACGAGTCCAAGGCAGCCCTCAGCGATGCGCTCGTTCTGGCCCCATTCGACGCCGTCGTAATCGACAAGCGGGTGGCCGCCGGCGACATGGTCCGTCCCGGTCAGATGCTTGTCTCGCTATTCGACCCCAAACACATGCAACTGGTCGCCAGCGTCCGCGAGTCGCTGACCAGCCGCCTGACGCCCGGCCAGGTGATCGACGTCCGTCTCGAGGGCCACCAGCAAATTTGCAGCGGCACAATCAGCGAAATCGTGCCCGAGGCCCAATCGGCCAGCCGCAGTTTTCAGGTGAAAGTGATCGGGCCGTGCCCCTCAGGCGTCTACTCGGGCATGTTCGGCCGAGTGCTGATCCCGTTGGACGAGGAACAAGTGCTGGTCGTTCCGAGCCGCGCCGTGCAAAACATCGGGCAGTTGCACCAGGTTGATGTGCTGGTCCATGGCGTCGTGCAACGTCGGTCCGTGCTGATCGGCCGCGAGTTGGGCGACCAGGCCGAAGTGCTTTCGGGCCTCAGCGCCGGCGAACAAGTGGTGTTGCCCGCCCCGTCCAAATAGATCTGCATAATGCCGAACAAGGATTTGCTCATGGCCGAACGCCAAAATCACGATGCGCCCGTTGAACCGGAACATCACTTCACCAATCGCGTCGTCAAGGTCTTCTTGGAGTCAAATCTTTCCTTAGTGTTGATTCTGCTGGCCGTGGTGGTCGGCTTGGGCGCGTTGGGGCTTACGCCGCGTGAGGAAGATCCGCAGATCGTCGTCCCGCTGGCCGACGTCTACGTCCGGTTCCCCGGCCACTCGGCCGAGGAAGTGGAGCAACTGGTCGCCACGCCGCTCGAAAAAATCCTCTATCAGATCGACGGCGTCGAGTACGTCTATTCGACCAGCCGCGAGGACCAAGCGGTCATCACCGTGCGATTTTACGTGGGCGAGGACCGCGAGCGAAGCCTCGTGAAATTGTACAAGAAGATCGACGAGCATTTGGATCTTGCGCCGCCCGGCGTGGCCGGCTGGATCATCAAACCGGTCGAGATCGACGATGTCCCGATCGCAACGCTCACGTTGGCTGCCAACGACAAAACTTCGGCGGGATCGGAAACTGTCGACAACATGATGCTGCGTCGCGTCGGCGAGGAATTGGCCCAACGGTTGGCCGATCTGCCCGACGTGTCGCGGGCCTACGTGGTCGGCGGACGGCCCCGCGTCGTTCAGGTGTGGATGGACCCGGAACGCATGGCGGCCCATCATGTCTCGCCGCTGTCGCTGCGACGCGCCCTTCAATCGGCGAACGTGCGTCAAACGGCCGGTGATTTTCGCATGAACGACCGTGTCGTCCGCGTCGAGGCCGGGGGACCGTTCACCGAGCCCCGGCAGTTGCGTGACCTGGTCGTCGGCGTATTCGACGGTCAGCCCGTGTTTTTGAGGGACGTCGCCCGGATCGAAGACGGACCGGAAGAGACGACCAACTATGTGCGTCACGGTTGGGGGCCGGCTCGCGGATTCACCCATCACGAATTTTTTCCCGGCACGGTATTGGGCGACGAGCCAAACGCCTCGCGCGAACAGTCCGGCTTGTCGCAAAGCGCCGTGACCGTCGCAGTGGCCAAGAAAAAAGGGGCAAACGCCGTCTGGGTAGCCAACGCCGTGATGCGCCGCGCCGAAGAACTCCGCAAAACGGTCGTGCCCGACAACATGGAGCTGATCGTCACGCGAAACTACGGCCTGTCGGCCAACGAAAAGGTCAATGAGTTGGTCGAGGGGCTGGCCGTGGCGGTCGTGATCGTCGTCGCCCTATTGACGCTGGGGCTCGGTTGGCGTGAAGCGTTGATCGTGGCCGTCGCCGTGCCCGTCGTGTTCGGGCTGACGCTGGCCGTCAACTGGATGTTGGGCTTCACGATCAATCGGGTCACGCTGTTCGCGCTGATCTTGTCGCTGGGCCTGTTGGTCGACGATCCGATCGTGGACGTGGAAAACATCGTGCGGCATTTTGCGATGCGCAAGCGGGCGACGCGACGGATCGTGTTGGAGGCGGTCGCCGAAATTCGTCCGCCGCTGATCACCGCCACGCTGGCCGTAATCGTCAGCTTCCTGCCGATGTTCTTCATCACCGGCATGATGGGCCCCTACATGCGGCCGATGGCGTTGAACGTGCCGGTGACGATGCTGATGTCCATGCTCGTGGCGTTCACCATCACGCCTTGGCTGGCCTATCACGTGTTGCGAAAGAAATACACCGATCCGTCGCAACATTCACACCCGTCCCATCTTTCAGACTCTTCGGACCTTTCCCAGACGCGGCTTTATAAGTTTTTCTATCCGTTGATGGCGCCGCTGTTGCATTCGCGTGCAACGGCCTGGCTATTTTTGCTCGTCATGGCGCTGTTGACGGTCGCGGCGATGGGGCTGGCGGCGATGCGCAGCGTTCCGCTGAAAATGCTGCCGTTTGACAACAAGAACGAATTGCTGCTGGTGCTCGATTTCGACGAGGGCGTTACGCTCGAACGATCCGACGCGGCGGTCCGCGACTTCGAGGCCTATTGGGCCGGCGTGCCCGAGGCGAGCGATTTCACCAGTTACGTCGGCGTGGCCTCGCCGATGGATTTCAACGGCCTGGTCCGGCATTATTATCTGCGACGCGGCGACAACGTGGCCGAAATGCGGATCAATCTGGCGGGCAAGAAGAACCGCTCGCTGCAAAGCCACGCCGTCGGGCTGCGCGTGCGAAACGATCTGCAAAAGATCGCCGATCGGCACGGCGTGCGGATGAAGCTGGTCGAAACGCCGCCCGGTCCGCCGGTGATCGCCAGCGTCGTGGCCGAGGTGTACGGCTCGCCCGACCATCGCTACGACGACTTGCTGCAAGCCGCCGACGTGGTTCGCACCCGGCTGTCCGAGGAGCCCGGCGTGGTCGATGTGGACGACACGCGCGAGTCGCCGCAAGAGAAGCTGGTCTTCGTGACCGACAAGGAAAAAGCCGCGCTCAGCGGCATTTCCACCGAACAAATCGCGTCCACCTTGCAGGCCGCGCTCGGCGGCGAGGCGGTCGGGACGATCCGCAACCCCACGGAGCGCAATCCGCTGCGGATCGAGCTGCGCGTGCCGCTGGCCCAACGATCGAGCCCGTCCAGTTTGGGACGCATCGAACTCTTGGGCGCCGACGGCCACTTGGTTCCGCTGGCCGAATTGGGCCGCTGGCGCGAGACCCGGGTCGATCAGGCGATCTATCACAAAAATCTCCGCCGCGTGACGTATGTGTTCGCCGAAACCGCCGGACGTCCGCCGGCCGACGTGGTGGTCGACGTGCTGGCCGACCGAAGGCCGCTTTCCACAATCGTCCACGTTGACAAGAATCATCACCCGCCGCTGGTCGGCAACGGCTGGATCGAACGCGCAAGACCGAGGTCCGTCGCCGCCCGCACGTTCTTCCACAACGGCAGCGGCATCGACTGGGCCGTGCCGAACGGTTTTACCGTGGACTTCGCCGGCGAAGGCGAGTGGAAGATCACGCTCGACGTGTTCCGCGACCTCGGGCTGGCCTTCGGCGCGGCGATGGTCGGCATCTACGTGCTCCTGGTCGCCCAGATGCGATCGTTCGCCGTTCCGCTCATCGTCATGCTGGCCATTCCGCTGACGGTGCTCGGCGTGATGCCCGGCTTCTGGCTTCTAAACACGCTGGGCGCTCAGCACGTCGGCGGCTATCTCGACCCGATCTATTTCACGGCCACCGGCATGATCGGCATGATCGCGTTGGCGGGCATCGTCACCCGCGATTCGATCATTCTGGTCGACTTCATCCACCTGTCGCTGGCCCGCGGCCGGACGCTTTTCGACGCGATTATGGAAAGCCGCGTGGTCCGTTTGCGGCCGATCCTGCTGACGGCGTCCGCCGCCATGTTGGGCGCTACGCCGATCCTGGTCGACCCGATTTTTTCGGGCCTGGCCTGGTCGCTGATCTTCGGACTGTTCGCCTCGACGCTGTTCACGCTGTTCGTCATTCCGGTGGCCTATTGGCTGCTGTACGCCAACACGCCGGGCCACGGATTGCCCACCTCGACGATGGACCAGGAAGACGCCGGCTAGCGCGATTTTTCAGAACGTTACGATCAAGTCCGTATCAAACAAAAACTGCTCGCGTTCGTCCTTGTCGCCGAACGGCAACTGGCCGGCCGCGTTCGGACGTCCGTCGTACCAGTCCCAACGCACTTCCGGCCGCAACGTCACGTTGCGATTCGGACGCCAGTTCAGGCCCAAGCTCAGGTCGTTGTACGCGCCGGCCATGCCTGGCAGTCCGTCCCAACCGCGATCCGTCAGCAAGACATTGCCGACGCCCGCCACGCGCGAGCCATCGTTGTCGCGAACCCACTCATAACGCAGTCCGACCGACCATTTTTCGTCGAGCATGTAGGTGAACAATTGCTCGGTGCCGTACCACGAGGCGTCTTGGCCGGGATGGATGACCGAGCCGTCCTGCTCGACGCCGACGGTGTACTGCGAACCGTATTGGAGCCGATCGGTCAGCTTGTAGGTGAGGACCGTGATGACGTTGGTCCGATCGTTGACGCCCATGATGCCGCGCTGTTTGCCGGCGTCGACCATCATCGACAGTTTCGCACGCTGATCGTCGTCGGTCCAACGGACGCCGCCCAGGAAGTTCAACGTTTCGCTGGGATCTTCGTAATCCATCCAGCCTCGGTTGAATCCGCCGACTGCCGTCCAGTGGTCGTTCAACTTGTAGTCCGCCTCCAACCCGGTGACCAAGAGCGGATCAAAATATCCACACGACAGCAAGCTGTGCGAGTAGAAGAAGTTGGCCGGGGCGGGCACGATTTCCAAGCTGGTCAACGTCGCAAAATGGCCCATCTTGACCGTGAAATCGTTGTACGCCACCTCGGCATAGAATTGCGGCAAGGCCAGCCCGTAAAAACTGTTGGGATCGTCGATCCGGGTCTCCAATCCATAGCACTGACCGAATCGCCAGTCGGTGCCGTAGATCGCGTCGACCCGGCCGCCGATGTCCCAACCGCCGGCCTCGGTGTTGGTGCGCTTTTCCATGTACATCCAGAACTGGTTCAATTGATACTCGCCGGCGCGATCGCTCGTGGCGATCGGTCCGTTGAACCGGTCCTTCGGATTGAGCGCGTTGTACGTGATGCCTTGTTCCAGCCAGCCGCCGACCGTGATGCCGGCCTGTTGCAGGCAGTTGGGCTGCGGCAATTTCCAGGGCTCGCTCGGGCTTTCAGCCTCTTGAGCCGCCAAAACGCGGGAAATGCCCAAAACCGAAACCAAAGCCAACGCCCCGACCAAGCCTTTCGTGCGATTCATACCGGCCCAACCCCGTAGAAGTCAAGTGTTCTCCCAAAGACGACTCCGTCGTCGTATCGGAAAAACACGCACTTCCGGTTGATTTGTCGGAACTCCGAAACCCGCTAAAGCTCGCACTTTAGGTTCCAGTCGCTCGTGTTGTAGCGACCAAGCAGACTTTAACGGACAATTTCAAGAGAACGGCGGGAGGAAAACTCCACCTTGCCATCGCTGGGACATGAAATCCGACGCTCGGCTTACTGCAACGGCTGGCCGGCATAGCTGGTCGACCGCATCGCCGCCGAGGCTTGGTTGGCGTAGAGGTTCGGATTGCGAGTGAACTTGTCGAGCGTGGCCTCGCTGGCGAACAGGTAGACCCGATTGCCGAAATACGCGCCGTGTTCGCGGCGTCCGGCGACGGTTTGCCCCTGTTCAGACGCCAGAACGATGTCATTGCCCGACAACATCGGCGCGTAGCGATCGGGATCGGCGAAAAACTGTTTTTGCTCTTCCGGTCCCTTAAACAGATAAGTTCGCCCGCGGTGAATCGCGCCCCAGCGGCGATCGCCCATCACCCACTGCTGTCTTTCCGCCAGCGACACGGAACAATAGCCGTCCAAGGCCAGCGGCGGATTCATCGTCGGCAGTTGCGGCGACGGGCTGCCAGCCAACGACGGTGAACCGACCGAATTGGCGCGTGCGGCCGGCTGCGGCTGGAACGACTGCGACGGAACGGCTGGCGATTGCAGAGCCGGCTGCGTCGATTGCGAACCATAAAACGAGGCCGTGGTCGCGGGAATCGACGGCTGCGTCAGCGTCGGCGACGCGGCGGCAAGCCGCTGATCGAGTGCGGACGTCACCGCCGGCGCTGGATTGGGCGTCGCCGGGGCCGACGGCTGCGTCAGACCGGCATAAGGCGCCGCCGGCTGCGTGGCAATCGGACTGGGCGATGTGGCCGTGGACGGCTGTGCGATCGGCGGCGCGGAATTGGTCGTTTGCGATGGACGGAAATAGTCGGCATACCGATCGTCCGACAGCCCAGTTGCCGAGCCGCTTGGCGACGCCTTGGCCGACGACGGCACACCGGATGCATCGGCAACCAACGCCGGTCCAGAGACATTCGACGTCGGCGATGCGGACGGCGTCCCGGTCGGTGTCGCAGTCGGAGCGGGAGCGGTCGGCGCGCCGCCGTTGGGCAATTGGGCGTACATCGTGCCGCCTCGTTGTTTCGCCGTTAACGCCACGCGATTCAGCCGGGCGGTAAAGTCCGACGCCTCGATGTAACCGCGCATCGAGTCCACCATTTGCCCCTGCGGCGTCAAAATCACGGTGGTTGGCAGAAAACGAACGCCAAACTGATTGGCCGTCGCGGGAAAATGGTCGGCATTGATCCGGACCGGCACGTAGTCGGCCGCTAATTCCGCCGTAACCAACGGCTGGTTCAGCACTTCCGCTTCCATGCGCCGGCAATTGCCGCACCACGGGGCCTCGAACTGTAGCAAGACCAGCCGATGGGTCCGGTCGGCCAACCGCTGAGCGGCGTCCAATGTCGCCTCCCACCGAACCGTCTGTTGAGCCAAGCCAACCGACGAAATCGCTGCAACAGCGGCAAGAGCCGCAAAACATTGGAATATCTTGTGCATTTTACCCAACCCCGCGATAGGCTAGATGGAAGCTTGACGAGCGTCGTCGGGTATTTATCGGACAGGGCGGGGTGGGAAGTCGTGTGAAAATATGCCGCTTTTAGCGAAATTACCGATTACCAAGAACAATTATCCAACATTGGGGGGGAATGATCTCTTGTCACCACTCCAATTGTGGTGTATGATGCAAATGTTCGGAAAGACATGATTTCGCGGAATCTCCGACTCAACGACTTGACGAAGATTCTGTTGCGGTTAAGATAAAAGAGTTCTGTCTGGCAGGTAGGCGCTTTTGGTCCGAGACTTCGACTTCTCGGGCTGCCTCGCCAAGGGGACGGTTTCCCCGCGAAGGTATGCTTCACGCGACCTGAAATGCAACATTCTTTGGCTCTCCCTTTGGGGGGAAAGTGTTTCATTCGTGGTCGTGGAAGGTACAGGACGCCTTTCGAGCCTCGTGCTTTAATCAACGAACGGTCAGGAGATTTTAGCGACCGTTTTGCGCTGGCGGTGGGACAGGCTGCTAACCTGTCTTGAAATCTCGGGACGGATTGGCGATCGGTCCCCGCAACATTTCAACAGCCCGTCTCGCGACATTTCAATGAACCCATGCGGCGAACCCGGCGAACGATTCGCCGGCAAGGCAAATCTTGATCGAGGAATCCGAGAATAAGAATGCAATCCGACCGGCCGCCGCGAGGCCCCGTTCCTCGAAAAAATGGCCGGATCGTCCTTGCATTTTCTGAATATCAATAGCTCCGTTTTTTCTCTAACTGTGGTGAATCGAGTGGTACCTATGGAAATGGGCAAACGAAAAAAGGGACGTCAGCGCGGTCGCGGCGTCGGAGGTCAACGCGGACATTATCGGCCCCGTTCCTATCAACAACCCTCGTCCCCCAACGGAGAAAATCGCAACCTGGAGCCCGCCGACAACGGCGAGCCGGGTCCGGTCGAACCGGGCAGCGGCATTTTGGAATTGCATCCCAACGGGTACGGCTTCCTGCGAAACCCGGACAACAACTATAGCCGCGAGATGACCGACCCGTTCGTGCCAGGCAGCATGATCGAGAAATACAGCCTACGCGAGGGCGTGCTCCTCCACGGCATGGTGCAGCCCGGTCGACGCCAACAAGGGCCCCGGCTGCGCGAGGTCATCGACGTCGACGGCATGCCGCCCGACGAATACAAGAACGTCAAAACCTTCGACGAACTGACCCCGATCAATCCCGAACACTGGCTCAAACTGGAGGTCGGCCCCGAACCGCTGACCACCCGCGTGATGGACCTTTTGACGCCCCTGGGCAAAGGCCAACGCGCGTTGATCGTCGCACCGCCGCGGACCGGCAAAACCATCCTGCTGCAGCACATCAGCCTCGGCATCTCGACCAATTACCCCGACGTCAAGCTGATCGTCCTGTTGATCGACGAGCGGCCCGAGGAAGTGACCGACATGAAGCGCGCCGTCAAGGGCGAGGTGGTCGCCAGCAGCCTCGACCGCGACATCGAAAGCCATGTGCGGCTCTCTCAACTGGTCGTCGAGCGATGCAAACGTCTGGCCGAAATGGGCAGGGACGTCGTGATGTTGATGGACTCGATCACCCGTCTGGCCCGAGCCTTCAACAAATGGGTCGGCAACACCGGCCGGACCATGTCGGGCGGCGTCGACATCAAGGCGATGGACATCCCCAAAAAATTGTTCGCCACGGCCCGATTGTTCGAAGAAGGCGGCTCGTTGACCATCGTCGGCACCGCGCTGATCGACACCGGCAGCCGGATGGACGAGTTGATTTTCCAAGAGTTCAAGGGCACGGGCAACATGGAACTGGTGCTCGACCGCAAGCTGGCCGACCGCCGCGTCTGGCCCGCCATCGACATCAGCCAGTCGGGCACGCGCCGCGAGGAAAAGCTGCTGCCGCCCGAAACGCTTCGCGCCGTGACGATGCTGCGTCGCACGTTGTCGACCATGCACCCGGTCGACGCGATGGAGCAACTCACCACGCAACTGGCCAAGCGCAAGTCGAACCAAGAGTTCATCAACTTGATCAGCGCCGCCCGAAACGCGGACTAAGACGAGCAAGAAAGGCGGCGTTTTCCGCCGGTCTTTTTGCTTTCATCCCGGACATTGTTCCATCAACTCCACGGTCTGTTGCGTCGCACCTAATTGCGACTGCACGAACTGCTGGGCTCGACGTCCGAGTTCGGCCGCGAACGTTGGATCGTCCAGGCATCGGCGGACGAACGCGGCGAATTCCATTTTCCCGTTGACGACCACCGCGGCGTCGTGTTCGAGCATCGCCGCCACGATGTCGCGGAAGTTCCACGTGTTGGGTCCGAACGACACCGCGGCGCCGTACGCGGCCGGCTCGATCATGTTTTGCCCGCCGCGGCTGCCCATGCTGCCGCCGACGAATGCAATGTGCGCCGTACCCCACCACGCCCCCAATTCGCCAACCACGTCGACCAGCAGCACGCGGGTGGAGAGGGAAGAGGGGAGAGGGGAGAGGGGAGAGGAATCGGGCGTCATGTGTCCGACGGCAAGATCACTGTTTGCGGTTTCGCCCGACAAGGCCGTGCGACGCTGCCACGGAATGCCGGAAGAATCCAGCAGCTTCGCCACCGCCTCGAACCGATCGGGATGGCGAGGAACCAACACCAGCCGCAGACGCGGATGTTTCACGCTTAACTCGCGGAAAGTCTCCAATGCCATCGCTTCTTCCGGCTCTTGCGTGCTGCCAGCCAACAGCACGACGTCGTCGCTCGCAAAACCAGCCAGCGCGGCCAAGCGTCGGGTGGCCGCGTTGTCGCGGTCCGTCTGCGCGCCGTCGTACTTCATCGAGCCGGTCACATGGATCGTCTCCGGTCGAGCGCCCAACTGCCGAAACCGTTCGGCGTAGGTTTCGTCTTGCACGGCCAAAAGATCCACCTGGCGAAGCAGCCCGGCCACCAGCGATCGGATACGACGATAGCCGCGAAAGCTCTTTTCACCCAACCGGCCGTTGACCACCGCGACCCGAACGCCGCGACGCTTCGCCTCACGAATCAAGTTGGGCCAAAGCTCCAATTCGGCCAGCACCAGCACATCGGGCTCAACGCGTCGCAAGGCGTTTTTCACGGCCCATGAAAAATCCAACGGACAATAAAAGACCGTGTGGCCGGCGTATTTCTTCCTGGCCAGCGCCATGCCGGTCGCCGTGGTGGTCGAGATGACGCACCGCCAGTCGGGCCGCCTTTCTTGGATTTTCTTGAGCAACGGCGCCAGCAGATTCACTTCGCCGACGCTGACCGCATGCAGCCAGACGCAGGTTTTGCGACCGTCGTCCTCGCGTTTGGGAACGAGTCCCAAAAATTTTGCGGCATAGCCTTCGCGATATTTTCCCTTGCGAATCGACTGCCACACCAGCCACGGCATGGCCAGGACGATCAACAACAGATAAATGCAATTCAACAGATACGGCAACGGCGGAATCCTTTCCCGGCGGCGATGTTGCGAAATCGACCGCTTGCCGACGAGGCGCAACGTTCCTAATTCCTAATCCCTCTTGGTCTCATCCCTTCTTCATGCAGCAGTTTTTGAACTTTTTGCCGCTTCCGCACGGACAGGGATCGTTGCGGCCGACATGCTGCTGGCGATTACGGATCGGTTGCGGCTTGTGATCCGTTTCGGTGCCCTCGATGGCCGCTTGTTGCTGGGCGGCGATCTCGCCGGCCGATTGAGCGTCCTGATGGATCGCCTCCGATTCGGTCCACGTCGAACCGACGAAATTCTCGTCGAGCTGTTCCATGCGAAAGACCAGGTCCGTCACCCGCTCGCCGACCGACTCCCACATCTGCTCGAAGATGCGCATGCCTTCGCGTTTGTATTCGACTTTTGGATCGACCTGGGCGTAGCCTCGGAGGCCGACGCTGCTGCGCAGATGGTCCATCGACAATAGGTGGTCTTTCCAGGCGGTGTCCAACAGTTGAAGGACCAGCGCCCGCTCCATCTTGCGCATCTCGGGGCGATAGCGGTTTTCCACCGCCGCGGCCAGGTGGCGACGGAGCCGCTCCTGGTTGCAACGCACCATGTCGTCGGGCGAAAGCTCGTAGGCGTATTGTTCGAGCAGCCACGCGGACAACTCCGCCAAGAGGCCCGATTCGTGGGCCGCGCGAATCGCCGACTCCGGCGACTCGTCGGCCGTGAAAATCCGATCGAGCCACGCCATCGCCTCGCTCATCGCCGGCGGCAACCCTTCGGCGTATCGGCGGCTGTAGTCGACCAACAGGTCGCGGATTTCCTCGCGCTGTTTGTTTTTCAGGTCCTCGACGGTCAACTCGGCTCGGAACCGCTGGGCGGCCCACTCGGCCAACTCTTCGCGTTCGTAGCGTTTGTGGCCGGCGGCGTCGCGGGTGGTGAAATGATACAGGCCGGCCATCACCGGATAGGCCACCTCTTTTTCCCGATACATCGCCAACGCCCGTTCGCGCACCAACTGGCGGAACGCCGGCAACTCCAACTCGCGGACCTCATCGACCGACAGCTCGATGCCGAACTTGTAGCGAACCCACGCGCAGGCGGTCTGCACGTTGAAATCGGGCTCCAAAAACTTCGCGCCCTCGCTGAGATCGATCTTCTCGATCGCCGCGCGAGCCCGCTCGATCAAGAAGTCGCCGACCTGATCGCGGCCCAATTGCTTCAGGTCGCGGTCGCGGAGGCTCAAGTGCCACCGGGTGTTGACCAGCTTGGCCAACGCCTCCCAGTTCCACTCGGACGTTTCTTCTTCCTCGGGCAGGTTTTCTTCCAACGCGTCGAGCACTTGGCCCTCGGCCATTCGCTCGGCCTGTTCGCGGGCGAACGTCTCGGCGCCTTGGAAGTCGAGGCCGCGAAAATCCCTCGCGTCGAACTCGACCGAAAGCTCCTTGGCCGCCCAGCCGGCGAACGCCTCGGCGCCATAATCCTTGTCGAGAAACTGGGTCAGATAGTGGTCGATCTGCCGGTCGATCATATCGAGGATCAACTGCTTGCAGTCGGCGTCGTCCAAAATATTTTGGCGGTATCCGTACACCCGCTTGCGCTGCTCGTCCATCACCTCGTCGTATTCGAGCAGATTTTTGCGGATTTCGAAGTTGCGTTCCTCGACTTTCTTTTGAGCGCCCTCGATGCGGCGTGAAACCATGCGGCTTTCGATCGCTTCGCCTTCTTTCATGCCCAGGCGCGTCAACACGTTCTTGACCCACTCGCCGGCGAAGATCCGCATCAGATCGTCTTCCAACGAGAGATAAAAGCGGCTGCTGCCGGGATCGCCCTGACGGCCGCAACGGCCTCGCAACTGGAGGTCGATGCGCCGGGCTTCGTGGCGTTCGGTGCCCAAAATGTGCAGTCCGCCCATCGAAGCGACCACGCGGCCCTCGGCCTTCATCTGCTCGCGCTGTTCGATCTCGCGCACCAGCGCGTCCCATTCTTCTTGCGGCACTTCGAGCCGGGTCGGATACTTTTGCTGCAGCTTCGCCCAGGCCATCGCCTCGGGATTGCCGCCCAGGATGATGTCCGTTCCGCGGCCGGCCATGTTCGTGGCGATCGTCACGGCGTTCAGTCGTCCGGCTTGGGCCACGATCTCCGCCTCGTGCTGGTGGTGTTTCGCGTTGAGCACTTGATGAGGAATGCCGCGTTTTTCGAGCATTTCGGAGATCAACTCGCTCCGCTCAATCGACACCGTGCCCACCAAAATCGGACGTCCGCGCCGCTCCATTTCGATGATGTTCGATTTGGCGATCGTCTCGCGATCCTTCGCGCCGCGCGGCTGAAACTCGACTGATTGGTCCGTTTCATGGATGATCCGGCCGAGATATTCCTCGCCCTTCTTGTTGACCAGCACGTCCCACTTGTGCATCCGCTCGATTTCGTCGGCGATGGCGCCGAATTTCTCGTGGGCGGTGCGGTAGATCATGTCCGAAGAGTTGACCCGCTGGAGCGGCCGGTTCGTCGGCACCGCAATCACGTCGAGCTTGTAGATCTTCCAGAACTCGGATGCCTCGGTCATGGCCGTGCCGGTCATGCCGCAGATTTTTTTGTAGAGTTTGAAGAAATTTTGCAGCGTGATCGTAGCCAGCGTCTGATTTTCTTCCTTGATGCGGACGCCTTCCTTGGCCTCGACGGCTTGATGCAGCCCGTCGCTCCAATTTCGGCCCGGCATCAGACGTCCGGTGAACTCGTCGACGATCACCACCTCGTCGCCGTTGACCACGTAGTTGACGTCGCGCTTGTACAGATGATGGGCCTTCAGGGCGTTGTCGATCAAGTGGGGCCACTCCATGTGGCCGGCCGTGTAAAAGCTCTCGACGCCCGCCAATTGCTCGGCCGCTCGAACGCCTTCGTCCGTCAGGTTGGCCGTGTGCTCCTTTTCCTTCACCTCGAAATGCAGGCCCTTTTTCAACTGCCGGGCGATCCGGTCGGCCTTCGCGTAGCGGGTCACGTCGTCGTGGGCCGGACCGGAAATGATCAGCGGCGTCCGGGCCTCGTCGATCAGAATGTTGTCCACTTCGTCGATGATGGCGAAATGCAGCGGGCCCTGCGATTGCTGATAATATTTCGGATAATGGTTGTCGTTCTTCGCCGCCGGACGCATGTTGTCGCGGAGGTAATCGAAGCCGAACTCGTTGTTCGTTCCGTAGGTGATGTCGCACTCGTAGGCTTTTTGGCGATCCTCGGTCTCCATGTTGGCCTGGATCGTGCCAACCGTAAGTCCCAACGACATGTACAACGGGCCCATCCATTCCATGTCGCGCCGGGCCAGATAGTCGTTCACCGTGACCACGTGGACGCCCTTGCCTTCCAGCGCGTTCAAATAGGCCGGCAGCGTGGCGACCAGGGTCTTTCCTTCGCCGGTGACCATTTCGGCGATGTTGCCGCGATGCAAGACGATGCCGCCCATCAACTGAACGTCGTAGTGGCGCATGCCCAACACCCGGCGACCGGCCTCCCGACAAACCGCGAAGGCTTCGACCAACAGGTCATCGAGCATCTCGCCGGCGGCCAGTCGCTTGCGAAACTTCACCGTCTGCTCGCGCAGTTCGGCGTCGGTCATCGCCTGATATTTCGGCTCCAAGGCGTTGATGGCGTCGACGGTCGGATGGAGCTTTTTGAGGAATCGGGCGTTGCTCGAACCGAACAGGCCCGTAATACCGCGTTCGATCGACCGGCCGATCCCGCCAAAGATGTAACTGAGAGCGTCCCAAATGCGTGATAATATTTCTTCCATGATGGCAATTTATCCGTATTATTAAGGCGGGTCAAGAAGGATTCACCGCCACCGACCGTTTGACTGTGCGCCAACGGCGGTCCGCGTTTTTCTTACCCCTCGTCTGGCGAGACTTCGCGCGACGCCGGCCAGACTACGTGGCGGACTTTTGATCCTTCTCCGACTTCCTTCCCATCCAAAGCAAAAGCAACGCCAACAATGAAAACATCGCGATGGCCAAAACGCCTCGATGCGGAATGTCGCGGCCGATGGCCAATGTGTCGGGCAGCGTGTCGCTGAACGCCAGAAACGACACCAACACCCCGGCAATGCTCCCGCCGGCGATGTACCCGGTCGAGAACAACATGCCGGGACTCATTTCCGACTCCAACTCCGACTGGGGCCCAGCCGACTTCTTGCGGCCCAATCGCTCGACCGCCCAGCGAATCGCTCCCCCGGCAAAGATCGGCGTCGACGACGACAACGGCAGATACATGCCTACGGCGAACGCCAGCGACGAAACGCCGCACAACTCAACGACCACCGCCACGATCGCACCCAGCACGACCAGCGACCAAGGCAGTTTTTGGTTCAGAATGCCGTCGGTCACCAGCGCGAACAGTTGCGCCTGCGGCTGATGATACTGCCGCACCTCGCGTCCGTCGTCGCGGCGGCCCAGACGCCCATTGATGCCCGGATCGACCAGCCAGCAAATCTTTCCGGCGTCGCTGACCAAATACTTGCCCGGCGTAACCTTCTCGGCATTGCCTTCTACGGCGTGCCAGACGAAATATTTTTCTTGTTGGGCATCGCCGGGCACGGTCTCTTGCCGAGCGGTCGCTCGCATCGCAGCCATGTCGAACGGCTGCTTAGGTTGCTGCAAATCCTTTTGTGAATAGATCGTCCCGGCGCGATTCATCGCCAGCAGGATCACGCCGATCACCAGCGCGGAGGTGAGCGATCCGACCAGAATGCTCCATTGCTGCCACTTGGGCGTCGCCCCGATCAGGTATCCGGTTTTGAGATCTTGCGACGTGGTGCCGCCGTTGCTCGACGCGATGCACACGACCGCCGCGACCGAAATGGCCACGAGCCGGTAGTGCGGCGCGGTCCATCCCAATGCCAGGAAGATCAAACAAGTCAGAAGCAGCGTCGCGATGGTCATGCCCGAAATCGGATTGCTCGACGAGCCGATCTCGCCGGTCAATCGCGACGAGACCGTGACGAACAAGAATCCGAACAGCACGATCATCGCGGCGGCGGCCAGATTGACCCAATTCACGATGGCCCCGAGAGACCAACTGCCGCCCGCCTGCGGATCCACGCCCAAGAAAATCCAAATCGCGGCCACCAACGCCAACGAGCCGAACAACACCACTCGCATCGAGAGGTCGCGGTCGGTGCGAGCTTGGGGACGAGGAACGAGGGACGAGAGGCGGGGGTCCTCGGCTCGGCTTAAATCTCGAAGTCCCGCCGCCACAGAGGTCGCGATCATCGGCAAGGCTCGAATCATGCTGATGATGCCGCCCGCAGCGACCGCGCCGGCGCCGATGTACAACACGTACGCCTCGCGCAACAGATCGGCGTCCATCGTGCGGATCAGCGTTTTGCCCGGCTCGAGCGGTTCGGTCAGATTGCCGCCGAAAAACATGATCATCGGGCACAACACCAGCCACGACAGCACGCCGCCGGCGACCATGATGCAGGCGGTTTTCGTGCCGATGATGTATCCGACGCCCAACAGGGCCGGGCTCATCTCCATCGCCAACGTGCCGCCTTTGAACCATCGCAACGGATAGGCGACCACGTCGCGCCACAGTTGCATCGCGCCCATCAACATTTGATAAAAAAACGCCAGCCCGAAACCGCTGAACACGGTTTTCGCGCTGGCCCCGCCCATTTCGCCGATTTTGAGCACCTCGGCGCACGCGGTGCCTTCGGGATAAATGAGCTTGCCGTGCTGCCGGACGATGAACGCCCGACGAAGCGGAATCATCATCAAAATGCCGAGCAGCCCGCCCAGCACCGAGACGACCATAACCCGCGTGATTTCCATCTCAAACCCGAGCAGCATGACGGCCGGCATGGTCACGCCAACGCCAAACGCGACCGATTCGCCCGCCGAGCCGGTGGTCTGTACGATGTTGTTTTCCAAAATCGTCGCCCGCCGCACTCCGAACGCGCGGGAGAAAACCCGAAACAGCGTGATCGACAGCACCGCCACGGGAATCGACGCTGAAACGGTCATCCCGACTTTCAATACCAGATAGAGCGAGGACGCCCCAAAGACAATTCCCAGCACGGCGCCGGTCAGCACAGCCGACCCGGTGAACTCGGACATCGTGACGTTGTCGGGCACGTAAGGTTGATGAACGGAGGTGTCGGAGGATTGGCTCATGGCAATGCTTTCCTTGGGAGACAAAACAGACGACCGTGCGGGCATGCAGACGGCGTTCAGCGACGTTGCCCCTCGGTTCCATCTCGTTGGCAGGCGGTCTCGGCGGCATGGACGGGTCGACCGGCCAAACGTCGGACCTCGTTAAGCCGGGCGACCAATTCGGGCGAAGACTCGCCGCGAGCCGTCGCGAGAGCAAGACTTTCCGCTGCGTCGTCATAACGCCCCAAGGCCGTTTGGGCCAGCCCCATTTGATAAAACACTTGGCCCGGCTCCTCGCCCGACGAATACGTGTCGGCCAAGGTTTGCAGCGTTTGCAACGCCCGGTCCGGCCGGTTCATCTGACGGTGCAGGTCGGCGATTTCGGCCAGCAGCGCGCGATCGTTCGGCGCGTAGCCGAGCGCGCGCAAGTCGTCGGCCAGCGCCTCGGCGAGTTGTCCGTCGGCCCGCAACACGCGACCGTGAATAGCCCACGCCGATGGAAGTCTGGCGTCGAGACTCAACGCCCGCTCGGCATTCTGCCGGGCGAGCTCCGGTTGGCCGACCGTCAAATGCATTTCGGCCAACCGCACCCACATCGCCGCGTCCTCGGCGGTCAATCGCGTGGCTTCTTCCAATTGGGCAATCGCCTCTTGGCGGGCGCCGCGTCGCCAAAGCGCCTCGGCATAGTGGCCGCGGGCCTCGGCATCGACCGGACAGACGTCGACCGCTTGAGCCAACAACGTTTCGGCCTTCGCTTGGTCGCCGCGATCGAGCGCCACGGCCCCCTGTTGAGCCAACCGCCGGCAATTGGCCAACGACGCCGGCACCGGCCCGTCCCGACCGGGCAGACGACATCCGGCCGCTAGCATTGCTAGCGAGAAAAGGACGCCAATCTGCAGCCGATGGAGTCGCATCGTCGCGTTTTTCGTGGTGAAAAGCTCGCGCAAAGCCATTTTTCATGCGCCGGAAGCCACTCTCGCACCCTAGCAAAACCACTCAAACGCCACCATCCCGATTTTTAGCTTTCCGCCACTTAAGGGAGCCAACGACCAACCCGTCCACGATGTCGGCGGCTGGTGGGGCGACAGCGATTTAGCCACCGACATTTGCCGTCGCCGCCTGGCTCGTCGCGTGACTTTGCTGGCCGAAGCAGCCCATGATGCAACATTGACGCAGAAAAACCAACGGCCTATGCTGACGAACAGCCGTACGTCGCTCAAGACCGATGCGTTTTTCATGCTTGAAGCGGCAAATGGCGTTACAACATTCGTCGACTTGGAGTACACCTTGACTTGGCTTCGCTGGATTCCGCGATTGGGAAGTCATCGCATTCGCGGACAACTCCGACTTTTCGGACTGTCGTCGCTCGTGGGCGTGGTGGCCGGCCTGGGCGGCATCGTTTTCTACTTTGCCACGCGCGTGGTGGAACACCTCGCGTTAGGCAACGGCGCCGGGTATTTTCCCGCCCCCGAACCGACCGGCGAACCCTCGTTCAACTGGCTGCCCGCCTCGACCGGCCCACTCAATCCGTGGCTGCTGCTGGTGATTCCCGCTATCGGTGGATTTTTCAGCCATTGGATCGCCTATTGGTTCGCCCCGGAGGCGGAAGGCGACGGAACCGACGCCGTGATCGAAGCGTACCACTACCGCCAAGGACAAATCCGTCCGATGGTCCCACTGGTGAAAATCATCGCCAGCGCGCTGACGCTCGGCACGGGCGGATCGGGCGGTCGTGAAGGCCCCATCGCGCAGATCGGCGCGGGCTTTGGCTCCTTGCTGAGCAATCTGCTGCACTTGCGTCCGAGCGACCGCCGCATCTTGATGGCCGCAGGCATGGGCGCCGGCATCGCCGCCATTTTCCGCGCGCCGCTGGCGGGCACGATTTTCGCCGCCGAAGTGCTTTACGTATCGTCCGAGTTTGAGCCGGAGGTGATCATTCCCGCCGGCATCGCCAGCGTGGTCGCCTACTGCGTCTTCGGAATGTATTCCGGTTGGACGCAACTGTTTTCGATCCCGGCGCTGTCGTTCACCGATCCGCGGCAGCTGCTGCCCTATTTGATTCTCGCCGTTTGCATGGCCGCATTGGCCGTTTTTTATATCCGCGTCTATTTCGGATGCAAATGGGCGTTCGACCATTCACCGCTGGGCGTACATCTGCGACCGGTCGTCGGCGCCACGCTGACCGGCCTGGTCGGCGTCGTCCTGTATTTTGCGTTCGGCCATCAAGAAAAGACGCTGGCTGTGCTGGCGTTCGGCTATTCGGCCATCCAAGACGTCGTGCAGCAAGACTCGCACAACGTGGTGATGTTGTTGCTGGCGATCGCCTTCGGCAAGATTCTCACAAACAGCCTCACCATCGGCAGCGGCGGTTCGGGCGGCGTCTTCGGGCCGGCCATCGTCATCGGCGCGTGCGGCGGCGGCGCCATCGGCCTGATCCTTGACCGGCTTTGGCCCTCGCTCATGCTGCATCCGGCCGCGTTCGCCATCGTCGGCATGGCGGGGTTTTTCGCCGCCGCCGCCAAAACGCCGTTCTCTTCGATCCTCATCGTCAGCGAAATGACCGGCGGTTACACCTTGTTGCTCCCTTCGCTTTGGGTCTGCGTCGTTGCGTTCATTCTTTCGGGCAAACAGTCCATTTATCGCGGCCAAGTGGAAAGCCGCTCGCGGTCGCCGGCACACCGCGGCAGTTTCGTCCGCGAATTGTTGGCCGAGGTGCGGGTGCGCGAGTTTCTTGACGCCCGGCGCCCGTTTGCGTCGCTAAAACCCGGCGACTCGCTGGCCACGATTTCGGAGCGACTGACCGACGCTGACTGCTCGGTGCTGCCGGTCGTCAACGAGACCGGCCGGCTCGTGGGCGTCGTCAATCTCGAAGAAGCGTTTCTGGCCACGCAGTCGCCAACGCTGGAGTCGCTCGTGGTGGCCGCCGACATGATGCTCGGCGATGTCGAGCCGCTTACGCCCGACGACACGCTCGACCGTGCTCAAGAACTGTTCATCGAAAACGACTTGCTCGCCTTGCCGGTGGTCGACAATCTCGAGCAACGCACTCTGCTCGGCGTCGTCCGGCGGTTCGACATCGCCAGCGCCTATTTGCGACACGTTCACGGGCAGGCGAAGCCGGCCGCCCAATGATGGATGAAAATCCCCGCGGCCACTCCCAAATTCAACGAATCCACCGTCGGATTCATCGGAATTGTCACGCGGCGGTCGCATTCGGCCAGCCAGCCGGGCCCAAGACCGTCGAACTCGTTGCCGAACACCAGCGCGGTCCGCGCCGCCGGTGCAAACTGATCGAGCCGTTCGGCCGACGGATCGAGCACGGCCGCGACCCGTTCCAGTCGCCACGTGTTCCGCAAGGCCGGCAACTCGACCAGCGGATCGTCGGTTCGCACATACGGCACGTCGAGCGACGCCCCCATCGAAACGCGGACGCAGCGGCGCGACAACGGATCGCACGTCCGACGTCCCAACACCAGGCCTGTCAATCCGAACGCCGCCACGCTGCGAAAGATCAGCCCCAGATTTTCGGGTTTTGTCACCGCCGGGCAGACCACGACGCAACAGGCCGACGACGGCGGGCCGCCCAACAAATCGCCCAGCCGCAACTCCGCCGGACGACGCCCGACGGCCAACGCGCCCATGTGAAAGTTGAAGCCCGCGACTTGCCGCAGCAGTTCCGGGCTGGCCACGTAGATCGGACAGTCCGGCGCCATCGCGGCCAGCGACGCCGCATGCGCCTCGACCGTCAGCAGCGACTCGGCCCGGCAGCGGCTCCGCAACATGCGTTCGACGACCACGCGCCCCTCGGCCACAAAAACGCTCTCGCCGCGCAACGTCCGGTCGCGCAGATTCCGATACGCCCGAATGCGAGGATCGTCGAGTCGTTCGATGCGGATCATTGTGCGCGCCCTTGGATGGGGGTTGTCTCCCTGATTGTCGAAAAAATCGCCTATTTTCGCAACCTATATTTGGATGTCTCACCATCATCCCAAAGGACCTCGGCCATGAAATGCCGCACGACCCTCGGAATCGCTCTTTTTATCGCCGGTTGCGTGTTGATCGGAAGCGTTCGTCCGACCGCGGCCTGCACCGGCATCCGCATCAAGACGCAAGACGGCTCCGTGCTGGCCGCCCGAACGCTGGAGTTCGCCGCCAATCTGCAATCCGAGGTTATCGTGATCCCACGAGCCACGGAGTTCGTCGGCACGGCGCCCGGCGGCGGGCCAGGCCTGACCGTGACGTCGAAATACGCGATGCTCGGGGCCAACGGATTCGGTCTGCCGGCCATCGTCGACGGTCTGAACGAACGTGGGCTTGCCGTCGCGATTTTCTACTTCCCCGGCTATGCCAAGTATCAAGAGATCTCGCCAAACGACGTCGGCAAAGCGATCGCCCCATGGCAACTGCCGACCTATTTGCTCGGCCAGTGCGCCGATGTGGACGAGGCCGTCCGCGCGGTCCGAGCCGTTCGCGTGGGCGCGGTGGTGCAAAAGGATCTGAACATGGCGCCGCCGTGCCACTACGTCATTCACGACGCCGGCGGGCGGTGCGTTGTCGTGGAATACGTCGCCGGCCAGCTTGCGATTCACCAAAATCCGCTGGGCGTCATCACCAACTCCCCGGACTTCGATTGGCACGTCACGAATCTGCGCAACTACGTCAACCTGACGGTGAACAACGTGCCGCCGGTCGATCTGTCCGGCTTGCGATTCAGCAGTTTCGGGCAGGGGAGCGGCATGTTGGGGCTGCCGGGCGATTTCACCCCGCCGTCCCGTTTCGTCCGCGCGGTCGCCTTTTCCCAATCGGCGCTGCCGGCCGCCACGGCCCGCGACGGCGTGTTGCAGGCGTTTCACATCTTGAATCAGTTCGACATTCCGAAGGGCGCGGTCCGAGGCGCCGAGCACGGACAAGAGATCAGCGATTACACGCTTTGGACCAGCGTGGCCGACCTGACCCATCACCGTTACTATTTCCGAACCTTCGAAAACAGCCGCATCCGAATGGTCGACCTGCACCAAATGGACCTCGACGCCAAAACGATCAAGAAAATTTCGATGGGCGGCGACGAGGTGATCGAAGATTTGTCGGGCGGAAAGGGGGACGAGGGACAGGGGACGCGAGGCGGGGAACGACCGGGAAATTAAACCTCAAAACCAAACGAGTGCAAAACACATCCCACGCCCCCGATCCCTCGCCCCCCTCCGTCATTCGCCTTCTTCAACCTCCTCGAGCGCCTTGTCGGTGCTGGCCGGGTCGATGCGACGACAGCTTTCGGCCAATTGCCCGGCGATGTCGGTCAGGTCGGCTTGCCAATCCGCCTCGGCCACCTCGGGCGGGCTAAGCCGCACAAACTCGTTCACCAACAGAATCAGCCGCAACAGGTGGCGAAAGATCACGCCCTCTTGCTTTTGAAGCGACTTACTCGTCACGTACTTGTTGAAATCGCCGCCGAACTGCAGCAGCTCGCCGGCCGCCCACACCGGCGCGGTCCGCAAGTCGTGGACGCCTGGAAAATCGTAATCGAACAGCCGACGCAACTTTTCGGCCAGCGTCAGCACCCAGGTGCGTTCCTCGTCGTCGAACGTGCGATGCCGCCGGTCTTCTTCCGGATCGCGGTTGGCCGGCGACAGTTCCTCGGGCGTGACCAGTCCGAGCTGCAACAGTTGCGCGTCGAGCCGGCCGGCGGCCAGCGGACCCGGCGGCAATTCGTCTTGTCGCGGCACGCGGACGAACCGGCCCACCGATCGCGGCAACTCCAACACGCTCTCCATCGCCTGAATCCGCTCGTTGCGATCGGCGATGCCTAGTTGATTCACCAAAAACACCGCGTACAGCGGATGGATGCCGCGAAACATCGAAAGCAGCGACAGTCGTTCGGTCGGCCGGGCCAGCATCGGATGGTATTGCGGCAGCGGCTCGAGCGTCGCCGGTTTTTCCGAAAACCCGAACGTAAACTCCACCCGTTTCGCCTCGCGTTGCTTCGTCTGTTCGGCGGCCGCTTGCATTTCGGCCAACTGATCGGCCGTCGGCGGCTCCGGCTCCAACGTCACGTAGCCCGCCCGCCACAAGGTCATCAACATCCGATCCAACTCGCGCTGGCCGGCCTCGAGATGGGCGGCGTCCATCAGCCGTTTGCCGACCTGATGGCGAATCCGCTCCACTTCCGGCGACGCGTCGAGCATGTAGGCCAGCAACCGCCAGGGGATCGCGCCGCGACTGTGCAGATGGCCCGGCGGCGCCGCGCAAAGTTTGTGGAACTGCGCCTCAGTCCAATATTGCTCGTTCGCCCGGTGCGTCGGCATCTTTTTCTTCAGCGCCTTTTTGGCCTTCAGCAGCCCGGGGTCTTTCGTGTCCTCGGGAATCTGATCGTACTTCTCGCGCCAGCGGGCGATTTTGACGTCGTCCTCATGGGCCAGCACGAACACGTGCCCTTCGGCGTCGAATTGCGGACGACCGGCGCGGCCGAAGATTTGATGGGCCGTGCTCGGGTCGAGCAGTTTTTTCTTCTCGGGCGGACCTTTCATGATGCTCGGCACGACGACCGACCGGGCCGGCAGATTGATGCCCGCCGAAAGCGTCTCGGTGCACGTGGCCACCGACAATAGTTTTCGCTGGAAAAGCTCCTCAACGATGCGGCGATATTTCGGCAGCACGCCGGCGTGATGGACGCCGACCCCGCGCATCAACAGTTGCTTCAGCTTGGGACCGGCGCCTTGCGACCAGTCGTGTTTTTCCAACTCGGCAGCCAATCGCTTCTGCTGCCCGTCGGCCAACACGCCCTTGCCTTTTAGTTGCTCGGCGACCGTCCAACACTCTTCACGATTGAAGCAAAACACCAGGGCGGGCGTCGTTCGGGCTTGGTCGTCGCCTTGGGCCATCGCTTCCAACTGTTCAGTCAGCAGCATGTCGCCGACCCAATGGTATCGCAGCGGCACTTTGCGATGATCGCCCGAGACCAACTCCAACTGCCGATGATGACTGTGCCGCAGCCAATGCAAAAATTCCGTGGCGTTGCCCACCGTGGCCGACAACAACAGCGTTCGAACGTGCGCCGGCAGCAGCCCCAGCGACAGCTCCCACACGATGCCTCGCTCGGGATCGGCAAAGCTGTGGAACTCGTCCATCACCACCGCGCTGACCCGATCGAAATCGAACAGCGGGGCAGGGGATTCGGGATTGGAAGACTCCGCCGCCCCCACGTCTCTCGCCCCACGCCCCTCGCCCCCGTCATGCAGCAGACGGTTCAGCAGAATCTCGGCCACGACGACCAACACCCGGGCGTCGGGATTTTCGCGGCGATTGCCGGTCACCAGCCCGACGTCCTCCGGGGCGAATCCCCAACGAACGGCCGCCGCTTGCATCTCGCGGAACTTCTGCTCGCACAAGGCGATCAGCGGCGTCGTGTAATATGCGATCGTGCCGGTGTGCAGGGCCTCGAACAACGCGGCCTCGGCGATCAACGTCTTGCCGGTTCCCGTAGGCGTACAGACCAGCACGCCCTGATCGGAGGCGAACCACGCCAACAACGCCTCTTCCTGAATCGAATACGGCTTGTACGGCAGTTGATCGAGATAGCGACTGACCAGTTCGTCGCGTGTTGGGCGTGGGGCGGCGTCGGACATGACCGATTTTACCCCTCTCCGCCATAACGATTGAACCACGCGCGCTGGTCGAACGCAAGTTTTTCGACGACCGACACCGGCTCGACCGGCACCCCGATCGGCAACAACACGCGAACATGCAAATGGTCGGGAATGCTCAGCAGTTGGGCAATGCGGGCGGCGCGATTTTCACGCCTCAGCACGCCGTCCAACCACACGCTGGCATAGCCCAGCGACGTGATCGCAAGCAGCATGTTCTCGACCGCCGCCGCGCAGTCTTCGGCCGCAAACGACACGTCGGCGAACACCGGACGCGGATCGGCCACGCAGACGATCATCGCCTTGGCCGTCCAACAAACCGACTTGTCGACGATCGCCGCGATCTCACGCACCAGCCGCACGTCGTCGACCACAACCAGCGACGCCACCTGGCCGTTGCACGCCGACGGAGCGCTCAAGCCGGCTTGCGCGATCGTCCGCAGATCGTCGCGCGAAACGGGCGCGTCGGTGAACTCGCCGCGATAGCTGTGCCGATTGGCAATGGCTTCCAAAAGATCCATGACGGAGCCTCCTGGCGATCAAACGCCGTTCGCCCAAACAGGTCCACACCATTGCGTGGTTTTCGCGATCGCAGCACTTTCGGTTTGCCGCGGTTTTCTTTAGCCGTCGTCACGAGACAATGGCCAGAATCTCGTCCTCGCCCATGATCAAAAGCTCCTCGCCGTTGACGGTCACCTCCGTGCCGGCGTAGCGATCGAACAACACGCGGTCGCCCTCGCTCACCTGATGGGCGGCGCGACGACCATCGGGCAGCAGCCAACCATCGCCGGTCGACAAAACGCGGCCCTGTCGCGGTTTCTGTTTCGCTGCGTCGGGCAAGACGATTCCCGCCGCGGTTTTTTCCTCGCTCGGCAATCGTCGGACAACGACGTGGGCGCCAATCGGAACGATCTTCATGGACGATAACCCTCCGCGAAAAGCCTACCCCTTGGATTCAATCCGACTCAATTCTTCCGCGCCGTGCGTCGGCTTTCAAGAGGGCCACCTTACGGAGGGGCAATCGAACGCTGCGCACCCCCCGCTCCGATCAGGGATGACGACGAGGCTCCCGATCCGCGTCGGTCAGTCCCAATCGGGCCAGCCATCGTCCGTGGCGCGACGATTCCGTATTGGCCGACGATGCCGCGGGCGATTTTTCCGCAGGCCGCGACTCCTCGAGTTCCGCGCGTTGTCGCGCGATCTTCGCTCGCTCCAGCGCCAGATCCACCTCCGCCTGACGGAGTTTTTCTCGCCATTCCGCCTGCAATCGCTTCAATTGTTCCCGCTCTTGGCGGATCACGGCGTCGCTGTTGACGGCCTGCTCGATCAACTCCTTGTCCGACGTCTTGCCGGCCAACTCGCGCTGTTTCTCGTCCAATTGCCGTTTCAAATCCTGAATCTCAAGATCCTTGGCCGCAATCACCTCGTCGGTGGTGTGCAACACCTCAACGATCGTCATTCGCTCGGTCTGCGAAGCCTCGTCGTCGACCTCGGCGTCGGCGTCCGCATCCGCCTCCAACGCCGCGAGAATGCGTTTTTTTTCCGCCTCCCAATCGAGCCGTGGCTCCTGACGCGCTTGACGCGTCAACCGCGAGGCCGTCGATCGGGTTTTGGCCAACCGCTCCTGGAGGTCGACGATTTGGCTCTTTGCCTG
>JBDKTJ010000042.1:0-29659 GCA_039698075.1 Thermoguttaceae bacterium
GTCCAGGAAGAACTGGAAGATCCGCGTCAGGAGTTGGTCCGCCGGCTGTTGGATTACAAAAAATATCGCGACGCCGCGAGCCTGTTGGAGGAGCGCAGCCGCTGCTGGCAACAACACTACACGCGGCTGTCGACCGAGTTGCCCCGTCATGAGCGCGATCTGGCCGGCGAGCCGATTCAAGAGGTCGAGCTTTGGGACCTGGTCAGCGCGTTCGGCCGGATCATTCGCGAGAACGAGGCCTCGCGTCCTTCGAGCATCGTCTACGACGACACGCCGATCCACGTCCACATGGCCCGCGTGTACGCCCGGCTGGTCGAAGCCGAACGGCTGCGATTCGCCGACCTGTTCGATCCGAGCATGCACAAATCGAAGCTGATCGGTATTTTTTTGGCCATTTTAGAGTTGGTCCGTCACCATCGCATCCGCGTCGAGCAAAACGCGTTGTTCGGTGAAATATGGGTTTTACCCGACCCGAACAACACCGCCCCGTTGGATTTGTCCGACGTCGATGAATATGAACTCGGGGGCCTCAAAGCCGGCGATTAGGGGCTCGCATTCTTGCGGTCGTCTCTCGTCCCTCGTCCAAGGCCCCTAACCCCCTGTCTCTCCATGATCAACAACCTGCCCGTCAAAACGCTCACGCACAAAGACCTCACGATCGAAGGATATTCGCGTGCGGCGGTGCAAACCTATTGGCGCATTCCGGAGCTGAAAATCGGTTTCGATCTAGGCGCGCAGCCTTGGTCGTTCATGGGCACGCCCACCTGGTTCGTTTCGCACACCCACATGGATCACCTGATCGCACTGCCGGTCTACGTGGCGCGGCGTCGGATGATGAAGATGGAGCCGCCGGTGATTTATCTGCCCGAGGCGGCCATCGAGCCGATGCAGCGGGTGTTGCGGCTTTTGAGTCGATTGGATCGCGGTCGGCTTCCGTGCACGTTGCTGCCGGCGCGGCCGGGCGACGAAATCGAACTGTCGCGCGAACAGGTGGTCACCGTGTCGGCCACGACCCACACGGTCCCCTCGCTGGGCTTTGTCGTCTGGGAACGTCGCCGCAAGTTGAAGCCCGAGTTTCACGGCTTGCCCGGCGAAAAAATCCGCGACCTGCGCCACAGCGGCGTCGACGTGACCGCCGAGGTCCGCATCCCGCGGCTGGCCTATCTGGGCGACAGCTCGCCGGCCGGTTTGGACGCCTGCCCCGCCATGCTCCAGGCCGAAACGCTCATCATGGAGTTGACGTTCGTGCTGCCGCGTCACCGTAAGGACAAAATCCACAAGTTCGGCCACATGCACCTCGACGACCTGCTCGAACGCCGCGACCGATTCCACAACGAACTGGTCATCGCCAGCCACTTCAGCACTCGCTACCATCCGAATCAGATCCGCGAGTGCGTCGCCCGGGCCATCCCCGACATGCTCGACGGGCGGCTGCATCTTTGGCTGTAAAGGGACGAGGCTCGACGGTGTCGCATCCGACCAGGAATCGTCGTTAACCACTTCCTAGCAATGACTTACGTCGTTCCGCCATCTTTTTTGCCTCATCACATTGCAGGCAAAACCGGCGAAACGCGCCCCCGTTAATTTCCATTTCCTTACTTGCTTTGCCCAACTTGCCCAATTAAGATCATAGAAGGAGAGATTTTTCACGGATTTCCATTCGACATTGCGTGTCCGTTTTATGCCAATCAGGTTGGCTTTTCCAAAAGCAAACCGATGGCGAGGTGCAGGTCGGAGTGGCAGTCGGTAGTCGTTAGTCAACATCACGCTCCCACCCGCGATCTCGTTGTCGATGTCGTGGGAGCGTACCGGACAATTTTCCTGGATTGGGAGACGATGCTCATGCGTTGCCGAGGACTTGGTTTTGGGGTCATGGGACTGCTGACGGCCGCAGCGTTCTTGGCGGTTCCCTCGACCGTTTGGTCGCAAGACAGCAGCGGCACCACGAGCAGCACCAGTTCGATGGCCGGCATCGCGATCGACGCCGACGGGGTGCTTCGCACGCGGACGTTCTCGGACCCGACCGGGCAGGTGATGCGTGAGCGCATCGGTGCGGCCCGCGCCTCGCTCGATCCCAAAATCGTCAGCTACAGCAAGCTGCGTAAGGTCTCGCTCAATCGTTTGGAGCAGGCGATCCACGACCATCAAAACGTGCTGAACGAAGAGATGCGTTATCTGGCCGGCTTGCAGCGGATCCGCTACGTCTTCTACTATCCCGACAGCAAGGACATCGTGTTGGCCGGTCCGGCCGAAGGTTGGACGGCGGATCTGTCGGGCCGCGTCGTCGGGCTGACCAGCGGACGGCCTGTCGTCCAGTTGCAAGACGTGGTCGTTGCGCTGCGGATGTTTCCGGCCGACGGCAGCCGTGGACCGATGATCGGCTGCTCGATCGACCCGACGCCGGAAGGGTTGGCCGCGATGCAGCAGTTTTTGCGATCGAATCAGCCGAATCCGAACGAGCCGAAACCGTTCGTCGAAGGGCTCCGCAACAGCTTGGGCTACCAGTTGGTCCGCATCGACGGCGTTCCGGCCAAGACGCGATTCGCCCAAGTGATGGTCGAGGCCGACTACCGCATGAAACTGATCGGCATCGGCCTGGAACAGCCGCCGGTGCGATTGACCAGCTACGTGGACCGTGCCCGGCCCGGCGAGGTCGCCCGCAACGCCATGCAGCGTTGGTTCTTCCTGCCCGACTACCGTTGCGTCCGTGAGAGCGAGGACAAGCTGGGCATGGAATTGGTCGGCGACGGCGTCAAACTGGTCGGCGAGGACGAGGTGGTCGGCGCCAACGGCCAGCGTCGACGTTCGATCAGCCGCTCGAACAAGGCCAGTCAGGCGTTTGTCGTAAACTTCACCAAGCGGTATCCCGAATTGGCCGAGCGTTCGCCCGTCTACGCCGAGTTGCGGAATCTGATCGACGTGTCGATCGCCGCGGCGTACATCCAAGAGCAGCGATTCTGCGAGAAGGCCGGCTGGAAAATGGAGCTTTTCGGCGACGAAAAAGAGTTCCCGGTCGAGACCTACAGCATTCCCAAAACGGTCGAGACGGCCGCCAACGCGATTTGGAAGGGTCAGTCGCTGATGACGCCCGTCGGCGGCGGCGTCCAGATTCAAGCCAACGAGGCCCTGAAGTCCGAGCGACTGCTGTCGGATGACAAAGGCCGCGTCTCGACGCTCCGCGAAACGATCAAGCCCAATCTGGCCAAGGGCCAGTGGTGGTGGGACTGAGGCAGCGCACAGTCCCCTCTCCCTTTGGGAGAGGGTTAGGGTGAGGGCCGATACGGATTTCAATCGCTTCCGGAACGTGCGCACCTTTCCCTTCATTCATTCCTAGCCAGCCCGCCGATCAGTCTTCCATGTCCACGCGGATCGGCAAGGCATCACCCGCCGCGACCGGGCTGGCTTATTCCGCTGGCATTCTTGCTTTCCATTCAATAGACAATCGGACGACCGGCGGTCAGCGCTACCCGGACGTCGCAGACGTTTGTGTGCGTCGGGCCGGTGCGGATCAATCCGTCCAACGGCTCGAAGAAATGATACGCGTCGTTCCGCGCCAGATAATCGGCCGGATCGAGATTCTTGATACGCGCGGCCTCGATCAACTCGGCGTCCCAAAACGCCCCGGCAGCGTCGGTCGGGCCGTCCTCGCCGTCCGTGCCGCCGGACGCCAGCGCGATCCGTTCGGCGCCGCGGTCGCCGACGCGCTGTAACGCGGCCAACGCGAGTTGTTGGTTTCGGCCGCCCAATCCGCGCCGGGCCGGCTCGACCAGATGGACCACCGGCTCGCCGCCGCTGACGATGCACGCCGCATGGCCGGTCTCACGGAGCGACAGCATCCGATCGGCCAGCTCGCAGCCGACCTGTTCCGCCGGTCCTTCCGATCGCGTTTGGCTTTCGGCCGTCACGACGTAGCCCAATCGCTCGGCCTCGCGGGCCGCGGCCGCCACCGCCGTGGCATTGTTGCCGATCACCACGTTCGTCGCGCGACAACTCGATCCGCCGGCCAGGGTCTTTTTTTTCTCTTCCGCAAGGCAAGCGTTTCTCAGAGAGCGGGCCACCGCCGGCGCTATGCCCACCGGCATCGCAAATTGTTCGAGCACCTCCAGCGCCGCTTGCGGCGTGGACCCGTCGGGCACGGTCGGACCCGAGGCGATCAAGTCCAACGGGTCGCCGAGCACATCGGAGAGGATCAGCGTGATCAGCCGGCCCGCGCGACACGCACGGAGCAGCCCGCCGCCCTTGATCCGGCTGAGCCGCTTGCGGACCGTGTTAAGCTGCTCGATGTTCGCGCCGGCGGCGCTGAGGAATCGGGTCACGGCCAGTTTGTCGTCGAGCGTGACGCCCTCGACAGGAGCCGGCATCAGGGCCGAGCCGCCGCCGGAGATCAACCCCAAGCAAAGGTCGGCGGGCCCGAGCAATTGGACGATTTCGAGGATTTTCGCGGCGCCGGCGACGCCCTCGGGCCGAGGCTCATTGACCCCGGCGGGCCGTGCGGCGTGCAGATGAATCCGCGACAACGGTCGAACGCAATCGGCCGGGACGTTGACCCAGCCGACCAGTTGTTTTTCGGCCATGCGGCACGGCCCGAGCGCGGCTTCGACCGCCTCGGCCATGCCCGCTCCGGCCTTGCCCGCCCCGACCACCGCGATGCGTCCGATCGCGTCCCACGGAATCGTCTCGTCGCCGATCCGCAACGAATCGGCCTCCGCGTGAAGCCATTGCGAGACAAGCCGTGGCGAACGAACGGCGGCCAATCCGGCGTGCCAAATTTGCAGCGCATCCCGACGAAGTTTTTCAGACCGATCCATTCTCGTTTCTCTTTCGCATCCCGCTTTTCTCGCTTGTCCGCTTCTATCGAGCCGGTGTTTCGAGCACCTGAATGACGACGTCGTCGATCCATGCCTCGCCGACGCCGCCGAGCGCGAACGTTACGGAAAATGGGCCTGCTTGCGGGACGATCCGATACAGGGCGAATTGCCGCCAATCGTCGGTTTTGGCGATCCGATCGGCCAGGGCCTCGCCGCCCAGCGAATCGACGATGAGCAATCCGTCGGGGCTGCCGACGATCGCCTTGTCCACGCGGACCCAACCGTAGACGCAGACGGTCTGCCCGGCCTCAACCTGGACCGCGGGACTGGTGAACACGACCGGCGGCGACTCCATCGCGGCGGGCGTTTGCTTGGGGTCCGTCGCGACGGCCGCCAATCGCAGACCCAGCCGACCCGTTCGCGCCGCGCTGGGCGACAGATCGGCGGTGGTTTGCAGCGTCGGCGTCGAACGTTGCACGGAGCGCCATCCGGCGCGGACCATCGTGTCGAGATCTTCAAAATCGCCGCCGGCGATCCGGTTCGGCCCGAACTGCGCGCCGTTCAGCCGATCGACCAACCGCCAATGAAGCGGCAGCGTGCCGAACCCGACCGCGGCCGGACTGGTCACCGGCGACGGCAGCCGCCGCACCGCCGCGTCCCAATAGGCGCGTTCGATCCGCCGCAGCGATCGCATCGCCCGCTGAGCGTTTCGCGCGGCCTCGGTGAAATCGCCCGCCGAAAGCTGCGCGTCGCACGCTTGCAGGCTTCGCCGGGCATCGTCGAACCATCGCGGGGCCTCGGGCACGGAACTGTGCGAGGCCAACAACTGGGCGGTGGCCTGCACGCCGCTGAATTTTTGGACGGCCAATTGACGCTGCAACGTCGCCGCTCGACGGCCCGACGCGGCTGCGCGGCGATTGACCACGTCGACGATCAACGGGTCGTGCGCTAGAAGCACCTGCGCCGACGGCCCGAACTCGTCGAGGGTCACCTGCACGCCACCGGCCACGCGTTGACGCCGGAGCGGCAATGCGCCGCTGGGCGACAGTTCATAGGCGTTGTTGGCCTCGGGCACGCCGGGAGCCAAAATCTCCACGCCGTTGGCGGCCGACTGCGGCATGGTGTATTGCGACATCGGCGCGGACCAGATCGGCAACAGCAGCCGGGCCCGCTCCGCGAGCAACACCGCGCCTTCCACCTGCGGCACGTTCGAGGCGGCGGACGCCAAAATCCGACCCGCGGCGGCCCACGGTTCCAACAACTCCAAATCGAGATTCAACCACTCGAGCGCCATGGCCCTCCGTCGCGTTTCCGGATCGTCGGCGTCCAGCGGCGAATCGGAGAGAAACACCAGCCCTCGGCTTCCGGAGGCCACCGCCGTGTAGGCCAACAATTGGATTTGCTCGACCGACGCATTTTTCGGCGGCGACGCGCTGGGATCCATCGCCGTCCATTGACGCCGCGTCGATTCGTTGGGCTGCGTTTGAACGGTCGTCCAGACGGGCGTGCCCGGTCGGGCCAGCAGCGGCTGCTGACCAACCCACGCCGCGTAGTCCTTCAACTGCATACTGGTGCCCAGCGGACGACGATCGATCAGCAACAGATCGGCGGGCCGGCTGTATCCGCGTAGATTGGCCTTTGGCGCACAGACCAACGGGCGACGAACGCGACGGTCGGCCGTCTTGATCTGTTCCGCCCAACGTTGCGTGGTGTCCAGCTCGGCCTCGGTCAACTCGGAGCCGAGATCCCAGGCCAACACGGGATCGAACACGGGCCCGAGATCAGCCATCGGCGTTTGCGACGACGCCGGCGGCGGGCAGATCAGCCAAAGCCCGATCCGACCGGCCTCCTCGAGCATTTCCGGGGCGGGCAAACGTTGCAGCCAAACGGCGTTGAACCCGAGTTGCTTCAAAAACGTCAGCGGTTCGCCGCGATGTTGGATCACACGCGGAAATATCGGCCGATCGTTGACCAACAGAATCGATCGATCGAGTTTCACGACCCGACGAGCCGCCGCATTGCCGACCGGCGGATTCGGCCCGGTCTGAGGCGACGGCGCTCGGACGGGCACCATCGGGGCGACGTTCGACGGCGTGGACGGTTGGGCTGCGCCGTCCCCGGCGCCTGTCACCGCGTAGCCGGTCACGTCGAGGTCGCCGATCCAAAGATTCGTGACGCCGGCGCCGCCGTAGGCGCTCAACATCACGGCGTCGACATACGCCCCGCGACCGTCGACTTGCGAGCCGGCTTGCATCCGCAGAACATGAATTTGCTGGGTCAAAAGGGCCGGCAGCCCGGTGAGCCGCAACGACTGCCACCGGCCAAGATCGGTGTAGGCCGGACCCGCCAACGTCGTGATCATCGGTCGGCCGGACCGCGGATCGGTGGTGTTGGGCAACACGATGCGAACGACCAACTGCGGACCCAGCCGATCGGACTTCACCCAGACCTCGAACGCCAAATCATCAATGACGCGCGCGTGGTCGACGCGTCGGGCGAGACGGACCTGCGAGGCTTCCACGCGGTTTTCGATTTGCAGCCACTCGCAGGCGTCGCCGCTCCGACCGCCGCCGACGACCCGTTGATGTTCGAGGATTCGATACGGCGAGTTGTCGTCGTCCGTTTTTTGCCAAACGGTCGGCCCCTGCGCACCCGCCCGAGCGGTCGCCAGGACCGTCAGCAGAATCGCCAGGCAGGTACAAAGGAGTCGAGACATCGCGGTGGCAAAATCACCACAGGGACGTTGGAAAGCCAGTTTTGACGTAACTGGTGCTTGTATCAGGATTTGCGAACAGCATCCAGATCAAACGTGGTGAAATGTCATCAAGGCTGCGGCGCGGCGATTTTCTGGGTTTGCCGCAAATTCTTTTCCGACAACGAGTTACGACGATTTGCAAAACGATGCGGCACTCCGGCACGCCGCGTGCTTTTCTCATCTGATCGTTGCCAACTTAAGAAGGAGCCGACCCATGAGCGATCAAGCCAACGTGTTGAAAACCACCCTCGACGACGTTCCCCGCGAGGTTTTGGACCTAGCCGAGGCCATCCATGCCCTGCCGGCGGAACATCGACAGGCGATCGAGCCGTTTCTCACGCGAGTGATCGACAGCAATCGGCGTCGGCGTCGCATTCTCGTGCTGGTTCAGGACGCGTTGAGCCAACTGCGGCTGGACATGAAATATCTGACCTTCGATCTGGAGGCCACTCGCCGCGAGCGCGACGAACTGCGTCGGAAGTCAGACGGGACCACGTAGGGACCGATCTTAAGGCCGTTCGACGCCTTCCCAATTTCCAATTGCGAAAGGCCCGGCCGGCGGTTTTTGGAATTGGTTCTCCATAGGTCCACCCCTAGCGGAAAATGCCGACGGGCGAGGACCGTGCTCTGATTGCGGAACCACAATCCAACGAACGTGGTTGGGCATCAAACAGTGCGATCCAATGTCGTTACCGGAGTTGCCGTCGCTCGCCAGTTCGTTTCATGACCGTCACTTCCCGGCGGTTGCCTTTGTCAACACAGCAGGCAATCCATAGAGCTTGCCCATCCTTAGAGTATGCCGCTGATGGGAATCGAGGATTGCCTTTGTCAACAAGTGTTCGCGGATTCGTCCATATGTTCCGCTTGTTGTTCCATTGAGACTGCTTGAGAATCCACTTGCCTGTTGGTGTGAGTTCACTCCAAACCAACGCGATGTCGCCCAATCGGCTTGCGGCCAGACATGGCGTGCAGAGATCTTTTTGCGGACCGGTCACGTTGACACCTGCTCCAGGCCGCTCCTCATCCTGGAGGTCCTCAGCGTTTGCGGCAATCATTTTCCAGTGGCTTCCGGCGTTTCGATCTCTCACGACGCTTTCCCACGCGCAGAAAACCCGCCCATCCGGTGACACGGCAATCGTTGGGCGAGAATCGACGTTTGGACCGCTAACGGCTCTAGCCCGCCCAAACTTCGGCCCCAGTTCAACCTTGCGAAGAAAAATGCTCGGTTGGTCAGATGTCTTGTTGTTGGAATAGCTGCGATTGAAGTTCTTTTGATGAAAGTCCCATGACCAGCCAATCACCACCCCGTCTCCCAGTGGGGCAATCACAGGGTCCGTATGGTCATCCGTGGGCACATTGTCTTCTGGGCTAATGTGAACTTCGTCCGACCACTGCCCCTGCTCCAGGCGCCTCGCATAAATCTCTTTGTCCCATTGATGAGAAAATAGCGTTCCTTCGCGGTCCTGAACCAAAGTGCCCTTGTTCCTAATCCTTTCCCAACGATAGTAGGCGATCCAAATCCGCCCGTGCGCGTCCACAGCCATACGTGCGTGCATGGCACCGTCTTTCGGGGCGGAATGCGTGACCTGAGTTGGTGTAGCTTCGGTTGAAGATGCTGCCGCGCACGTCACGAAAATATTGTACGGGGGACCGCCCGCATCACTGGTCCAACCGACCCACGGACGATTCTGCTGATCGACGATCACTGTGCCGTCAAACTCATCCGCGTCGGTAGCGGCGATAGGCTGGTCGGGCAGCCATTTTTTGCCGTCAAAAACGCGGAGATAGACATCTTGCGTGCCGTTCCGATTGGTCGTAAACGCCACATAGATTCGTCCGTCGTCCGCACACGCCAACGACGGAAAACGGTCGGTTGGGTGAACTTTCTTGGTTTCGCCCGAGCGCGCCGCGGTCGCCGGCATGTAGGATACCCCTTCCCGTTGGATGGTTTGGACGGGAGATCGCTCAGGCAGCATGGATTCCAACCGTTGCGCCAACTCGGGCCAGTAATCAGCGGTCTCCACGTTCTTTCGGAACACAACTTTGCCTTCGCTGTTGACCAGGATGAGAAAGGGCCAACCGTTGCGGTTGTACCGCCGGTCGAATTCCCGGATCGGATCGAGCAGTTGAACGAAGGGGAGCCGATAATGCTTTTGGAACTCCCAAACAGGCAAACAGCCGTCGTAACACGTGACGCGAATCAGTTGCAAGCCTCGCTCGCAGTATCTCTTTGCCAGAATCGGCAGCAGGTCGGCGTCACCTTGACAATGGGCGCACCAGCACGGGCCCGTGACAATCAATAGGGGCACGCCTCGATAGTCACCGGCATGTACTTCCCGCCCATACGAATCGGCCATCGCAAATTCCAAAGGCAACACCTGCTGGTATCTCGCGTCGATCCCGTCTGCTAAGGGATTGACGCCGACCGTCGCCGACGATTGACCTGGAAGCTCGCAGATGCCGCCGCGTTCATCACAACCGGAGCTAGTGCGAGACGCCGCTTCATGCAAGGCATCCACGGCGCGGGCAATAACAGAATCTGTTCCGTCGATCACGTCTTTCACAGTCAGTTCCGCGTGAATCTCCGGCACGTTTCCGTTGACCTCAATGATGCGCCCGTTGACATCCATGACAAAAGCGTTCGATATTCGGACAACCAGACCGCAAGGCAACACGGCAAACACATTGTGACCCGGCAAATCACCATGGGTCGTCGTTCCCACGAAAATGACACGGCCCGTGCCGCGCATCTGACACGCGAACAAGTCCGATGCGCTTCCCGTGACCGCGTTGGTGAGCAATGCCACTGGCTTTCTATACTGCCAGCCTCCGGTTGGAGTGATACGATGATCGTCGCGTCTGAAGTTCTGGTGCCCTGGCCCATTCTTCTGAAATGAAGTCGCCACTTTTATCCCACGAGTGATCAGCCTGCCGATGATGCGCGATTGCGACGCACCGGAGCCGCCTGGGTTGTCTCGGATGTCGATCATCAACCCCTGCGTAGTTTTCAGTTTTTCCAGTGCGCGGTCAAATTCGTCGGCGAGTTCCTCACGCCCCTCGAAAGAGACGACTCGAATGTAACCGTAGCCCGAAGGGTGCGTCCCAACCCACAAATACTTTCCCTTCTCCACCGGAAACGACATGTCGCGGAATTGCCAAGGCTGACCCCAAGGCATCCTGGCATTGCGTTGAAGATCAATCTCGACATCCTTGCGATAACCTGGCGGCGTGAACGTCACCTTAACCGTAGAACCTTGTTCTCCGTCGAAAAGCCGCCAATAAGCGTTTTCCTGAAAGGCGCGTTCCGACGAGTGCGTCTGCAACAACGGACGAAGCTGCTCGACCTTCTTTGCCACGCTCAGCCCGTCGATCCTGGTAATGACCGCTCCGCGACGCAGCCCCTCGCCATGGGCTTCGGACCCCTCGGTGACATAAGTGACAACCGCCTTGCCTTCAATCTTGTGCGTACAGACGTTCGGACGAAATCCGGGAAGAGCAATCTGGAAATTGTACGGGCGCGAATGAAAATCTTTCAGTTCGCCCACGAAATGAAACAACACGCGATAGAATTCGTCGTCGTTGGTCGTCGCCTTAACCAGAAAATGGTATCGCTTCTTAAGCTTTTGCCAGTCGATCTTCTTCAGATCAAAGAACGAGTAGTGCCTGTCGATCGCCTCCCAAAGGATTTCAAAATTCTCCAAACGCTCCGCCTGCGACAGATCCTTCTTAAGATCTGGCAAATCGGACGGCTTTTTCTCACCGGCCACAAAGCCTCTGCCTATTCGCTCGACGACCTGCCATTGTCCATCCCCATTATTGAACGTCTGTTGCTGTGCGTCGGCACGCACGGAAACACAACAGTTCACAACGCCGAAGAGGAACACAATCAAGCCTGTTTTCCACGACATCATGAGTCAGTCCTCAAAGTCGGGAATCGCTATGTCGCGACGGTGTCGCCCCACGAACGAGGCTCGCGGCCCCCGCCACTAGCCCCTAATTTAGTACTTGCGCGGCGAGACTTTGGCTTGCACGCGGCTCGGCAGGCCCTCGATGCGCAAGAAACCTTCGGCGTCGGTCTGGTTGTACGAACCGCCGCCTTCCATCGTGGCGATGCCTTCATCGTACAGGCTGTTGGGGCTGCTGCGCCCGTCGACCATGATGTTGCCTTTGTACAGGTTCAGGCTCACCTCGCCGGTGACGGGTTTTTGGGCCTGGCGGATGAAGGCCATCAGGGCGTCCAGCTTGGCGTGATACCAAAAACCGTAATAGACCATCTCGGCCACCTCGGGCGAGAGCCGATCGCGCAGGTGCGTCAGGTCGCGGTCCATCGTCAACTGCTCGATCACGCGATGGGCCGCATAGAGCACGGTCATGCCCGGGGCCTCGTAAACGCCGCGGCTCTTCATGCCGACGAAACGGTTTTCGACCATGTCGATCTGGCCGACGCCGTTGCGGCCGCCGATCTGGTTCAACTGCGAAACCATCTGAAACGCGCTCAAGGGCTGGCCGTTCAAACGGACCGGCACGCCCGCCTCAAAACCGATTTTGATGTTTTCGACCCGGTCGGGGGCGTTTTGAGGCAGCACGGTCATGCCGAAATCGACCAGTTCGACGCCGTTCTGCATCAGGTTTTCCAGCTTGCCGGCCTCGTAGCTGATGTGCAGGCAGTTTTCGTCCGAGCTGTAGGGCTTGGCGACCGACACCTTCACCGGGATGTTTTTCTTTCGGCAATACTCGATCATCGCGGTCCGGCCGGGGAACGTCTGACGGAACCGCTCGATCCGCCACGGGGCGATCATTTTGATGTTCGGATCCAGCGCCTCGGCGGCCAATTGGAACCGGCACTGATCGTTGCCCTTGCCGGTGGCGCCGTGGGCATAACAATCGGCCCCGACTTCTCGGGCGATTTGCAGGCAGATTTTCGAGATCAGCGGCCGGGCGATCGACGTGCCCAGCAGGTACATGCCCTCGTATTTTGCGTCCCACTGCAACACCGGGAAGGCGAAATCGCGGCACAACTCCTCTTGGGCGTCGACGATGCGAGCGGACTTGGCCCCGATGTTCTTCGCTTTCTGCAAAATCGCCTGGCGATCCTCGCAAGGCTGGCCCAAATCGACGTACACGGCGTGAACGTCGTAGCCTTCGTCCATCAACCAACCCAAAATGACCGAAGTGTCCAAGCCGCCGGAATAGGCCAAAACGCAAGACGCCATGACGATTGCTCCCTTTCCAAATTCAAAGCGAAATCAAGAACTTGTTATTTTGAACCACCAGCCGACGCTCTGCAAGTGGCATGGAGCCCGGTTTTCCCTGTTTTCAGGGGGGCGCCTTCGCCGGGTTTTCGCCGATTGTTGCCGTCCGGCGATCGTGGTATCTTATCATCCATGCAATTTTGGCGAAACAAAGTCGTGTTGGTCACCGGCGGCTCCAGCGGATTGGGCCGCATCGTGGCCGAGGCGTTTTCCAAGGCCGGGGCGAAACTGGCGATGGTCGGGCTCGAAACGGCCCAGGTCGAACAAGCGGCCCAAGAGCTTCGGGCCAACGGCGGCGACGTCTTGGGCCTGCCGGCCGACATCACCCGGCAAGACGACGTCGATCGGCTGATGGCCGAGACGCTGAGTCGTTTCGGCCGGTTGGACGTGTTGGTGAACAACGCCGGCCGTTCGATGCGCGGCAAGGTGTTGGACACCACGCCCGAACAGTTCCGCGATCTGATGGAGCTGAACTTCATCGCGTTGGTCCGCATGACCCGCGCGGCGGCGCCCCACTTGCTCGAACAACGCGGGCACGTGGTCAACATCGGGTCGCTGGCGGCCAAATCGGCGTCGCGTTGGGTCGGCGCATATCCGGCCACGAAGTTCGCCGTGGCGGCCTATTCGCAACAGTTGCGATTGGAGCTCGGCCCGCAAGGTCTCCATGTGCTGCTGGTCTGCCCCGGTCCGATCCAGCGCAAGGACGCCCGACTGTATCCGCTGGCGGGCTTGGAGGACGTGCCCGAGGCGGCCCGCGCGCCCGGCGCCGGCGTGCAAGTCCACGCCATCGCGCCGCAGTGGCTGGCCGGCGCGATTTTGCGGGCCTGCGAGCGTCGACGGCCCGAGCTGATCGTTCCGGCCAAAGCGCGACTGCTGTTCGCCGTGGCGCAGCTCTGTCCCACGCTGGGCGATTGGATCGTGCGACGGAAGACTCCGTAGCCGCCGCGCGTTTTTTTGACCGTTGCATGCCTCGACGCCGGTTCCAATCGTAACGGTTGTTCCCCTTGGGAGGGCGTCTTTTCACGACCGACGCCGGTCGGTGGGTTTTTCTTGCGTTTTTGCGTACTCCGCACGATCCGACCCAATGGTTCTGACCTAGATTTGGTTTCGTACCGGAGATCCGTCGGAATTGCGGCGTATGGCTATGCAATGCGACGGGAAATCCCCGTAGTTCGGCGGCGCTGGGCATCGTCGCGAGACGAGAAAATCGCACGATTGATCGAGGGTTCCCCATGGCCGCGGTAGTGTACCAGCAGATGGACTATGTGCTGTTCATCTACGGGATCAGTTTTTTCTTGTTTGGCGGCGTTTGCTTTTACGTCGCACGCAGCGGTTTGCTGCCCGGCGGCTGGCAATGGCTCGGCGCGTTCGGCATGATCCACGGCGCCAAGGAATGGCTCGATCTGGCGTCGCTGAGCCTCGCGGACGAGAGTTATTGTCCTTGGTTGCGGCTGGCCGTGCTGGCGCTTTCCTACATCTGCATGTGCGAGTTTTGCCGCCGGACGGTGTTTGTGGCGTCGATCCGGCTGAACTGGTGGCTGATTTATCCGCTGTTGTTCGTCGGCGCCGCGGCGGGATGGTTTTGGGGCATTGTCGGCCTGAACGTCTCGATTCGCTATGTCATGGGATTTCCCGCCGGACTGGCGACGGCTCTGTTGCTGATCCATCTCGCGCGCACCTCGCAAGGACCGGGCCGACGCTGGCTTGCGGCAGCCGGCGTCCTGGTGGCGTTGCATGCGGCGTCGACCGGCTTGATCGTGCCGCCCGGCCCGTTCTTCCCGGCCTCGTACTGCAATCATGCGTTGTTCTTCCGAGGGACGGGCGTCCCGATTCAAGCATTTCGCGCTGTATTGGCGATTCTCACGGCGGCGTGTCTTTGGAGTTACATGATCGTCCGTCGCAGCGAAATGACCACGCGGCTCGGCGGCCGCAAGTCATCGTGGTACATCCACCTGCTGGCCATCTCGACGGTCGTCATCGTCGTGGTCGGATGGGTCATGACCAACGCCGTCGGGCAATACGTCCGTCACGAAATCGACGAGTATTTGTCGGCCTACGCCCGAGGCCCCGCGGCGGTTGTGGCGATGGCCGACCACTGGCAACAGGGAATCGCCCAGAACCGACTCATCGTGATCGGCGTGACCAGCTTGGTGCTGTCGCTGCTGGCCGGCTCGCTGGTGACCGTTCAGAGTTTTCAGGACGCGAACCGGCGGATCACGGCTTCGGAACAGCTTTATCGGAGCGTGGTCGACAACTCGCCGAACTGCCTGCAATTGCTCGACCGCCAGGGCCGCTGTTTGGCGATCAACCCCAAGGGCTGCGAAAAGATTGGCCGCACCGAGGCCGAAATGATCGGCATGCGCTATCAGGACATGTGGTCGCACGAAACCCGGCCGATCGTCGAGGCCGCGTTGGCCAAGGCCGCGCTGGGCCTTCAAAGCCGGTTCGAGGCCAGCTATCGACGCCCGGACGGCAAGGAAATCATTTGGCAGGTGGTTCTCAGTCCCGTGCACCAAGAAGGCGGGCAAATCGGCCCCGTGGTCGAGATCGCCAACGACATCACGGACTATCGCCGCGCCGAAACCGAACTGCGCCGGGCCAAGGAAGCGGCCGAAGCCGCCACGCAAGCGAAAACCGAGTTCCTGGCCAACATGAGCCACGAAATCCGCACGCCCATCACCGCCGTGCTCGGCTACACCGACCTGCTGTTGGAGCCGAATCTGTCGGAGACCGAACGCTGGAGCTTTTTGGAGACCGTGCGGCGCAACGGCCAAGTGTTGTTGGACCTGATCGACGACATCTTGGACATTTCCAAGATCGAGGCCGGCAAGCTCGAAATCGACCGAATCTCTTGCTCGCCCTGGCAGATCCTTTCCGACCTGGGCGCGTTGATGCGCGTGCGCACCGACAGCAAAGGTCTGACCTTCACGATCGACTGCGACGGGCCGCTTCCCGAAACGATCCTGACCGATCCCATGCGGCTGCGGCAGATTTTGGTCAACCTGGTGGGCAACGCGGTGAAGTTCACCGAGACGGGCCACATCCGAGTCGTCGCCCGGCTGCTGCAGGACGAAGGATGCGAGCCGCAATTGCAATTCGACGTCAGCGACACCGGCATCGGCATGACGCCCGCCCAGCTCGGTGTGATCTTCCACCCGTTCACGCAGGCCGATTCCTCGACCAGCCGTCGTTACGGCGGCACCGGATTGGGCCTGACCATCAGCAAGCGGCTGGCGATTCTGTTGGGCGGCGACATCACCGTGGCCAGCGAGCCCGACCGCGGCAGCGTTTTCCGACTCACCGTGGCCACCGGCCCGTTGGACGGCGTCGCGTTTTCCGATTGTCCCCGCGCGATCCTAGACGCCCGCGTCGAGCCTGCGCCGCGTCCCAAGCTCCATTGCCGCATTCTGCTGGCCGAAGACGGCGTCGACAACCAGCGGCTGCTGTCGTTGGTCCTGCGCAAAGCCGGGGCCGAAGTGACCATCGCCGAGAACGGCCAGGAAGCCGTCGAGCTGGCCTTGGCCACATTTTCCGATTGGGGACGCCGCTACGACGATCCCATCGAGCCGTTCGACATCATTCTGATGGACATCCAGATGCCGTTGATCGACGGCTACGAAGCCACCCGCCGCATTCGCCAGGAAGGCTACACCGGTCCGATCATCGCGTTGTCGGCCCACGCCATGAGCGACGCGGTGGACCGCTGTTTCGCCGCCGGTTGCGACGACTACCTTGCCAAACCCATCGACCGCGACAAGCTGCTGCGCAAAGTCGCGCAATTCGTGGAAGGCCGAGAAAATCGAAAAGCGGAAAGCAAAACGCCGGGAAACGAAAACCATCCCCAGCCGTCGATCGGCTGACCGCTTGCGATGTTGCGGCCGCCCGCGTTTTGAACGCTCCTAGGGACCGTCAGATTAACCATGCAACGAGGGCGACCCACGGAAGCCCGGTTGGCGGGGAACCCCAAAAAATCGCCGTTGCCTTGCTGAAGATCAATAGTTGAACCGCACGCCCCGACGCCGCAACTCGGCGGCCAGCGCCGCGGTGGTCGTGTACTGCACGGCGTCGAACCCCGCGGCCAGCGCCCCTTCAATATGCACGGCGATGTCGTCGACGAAAAAGATCTCGTCGGGCCGCACGCCGGCCAACTCGGCCGCCGCCTGAAAAATGGCCGGCTCCGGCTTCACCGCCCCGATCCGATAGCTCAGCGCGTGCACGTCGAACCCTTCGGTGAGAACTCGGTATTGGGCCGCGCAATGTTCCCAATGCGCCGAACAGGTGTTCGATAGAATGCCCAGCGGCCAGCCGGCCTCGCGCAACTGCGCCACCACCGGCAACATCGACCGCTTCAACTCGAAGATGTCGCTGGCGGCCCGGGCCATCGCGTCCATGTCGGGTCGCGTGTGGGAGCCGTCGCAAAAGGCCTCGAAAAACTCCCGATCGGAAAGCCGACCCGACTCGATCTCCCGAAACAGCCCGCCGTGGACAATCACCTCGCGCACCGCCGCGGGCGAAAGCCCCGCCACGTCGCCGATTTGCCGAAACATCCGCTCGATGCTGAAATCGACCAGCACGCGGCCCAGATCGAAATAAAGGAACTTCAACGTCATGGCGTCCCACGATAACACCCGCGGCAACATCCGGCCAGGGGGGAGGCAAACGTATGAAACACCATTCCACCCTGTTTGCCCCACCAAAACAAAGTCGGTAGAATGGTATAATATTGTGGGAGATTCGCGAATGCCGGAACTTTGCCGCTTTTTTGGAATCGTGATCGCCATGTACTACGACGACCACGCGCCGCCGCATTTTCATGCGATCTATGGTTCTGAAAGGGCCGAGTTTTGCATCGATCCGCCCGGACTGCTCAAGGGAAGGCTGTCGCCTCGCGCGCTCGCGTTGGTGACGGAATGGACCGCATTGCACCGGGAGGAATTGTTGGATGCGTGGAATCGACGGGCGACGGGCCAACAACCGCCGCGAATCGAGCCGCTTCGGTAGGGAGAAATGCTATGCCCGAATCCTGTGCAACCGTCGTCGACGTACGCGTGCTGGACGGCTACCGCGTTGAACTGACTTTCTCGGACGATGTTCGCGGCGTGGTGGATCTTGCCAATCGCATCGTGGGACGCGGCGGCCTGTTCAAGCCGCTCGAAAATCCGGAATTCTTTCGGCAAGTCGTCGTCGACCACGAGTTGGGCACGCTCGTATGGCCCAACGGCATGGATTTTTGCCCCGACATGCTCTATGGCTGGGCAACCGGCGAGTCGGTCCTTCGTCCGGAGTCGGAGACCGTCGCGTCGTAAACCTTCCGAAGGACGCCGCCCATGTCCGAAGAACCTTTGACCTTCGGCGGCAATCGCTTACAATAGAGTTCCTCTAAAAAAACGTCGTTTCCCCCATTTTTGGAAGGATTTTCGCCGATGCGTTCCGATATCGTCAAGTTGGGCGACTCCCGTGCCCCCCATCGAAGCCTGTTGCGCGCCACCGGTTTGAACGACGAGGATTTCAAAAAGCCGTTCATCGCCATCTGCAACAGCCACGTCGACGTGATTCCCGGCCACGTGCATCTCGACAAGGTCGGCCAATTCGTCAAGCAGTGCGTCCGCGAGGCCGGCGGCGTTCCGTTTATTTTTCACACGATCGGCGTCGACGACGGCATCGCGATGGGCCACGAGGGCATGAAGTTTTCGCTGCCCAGCCGGGAGATCATCGCCGACTCGGTCGAGACGATGCTGCGGGCCCACGGGTTTGACGGCGTGATCTGCATTCCCAACTGCGATAAGATCGTGCCCGGCATGTTGATGGGCGCGCTGCGTTGCAACATCCCGACCGTATTCGTCAGCGGCGGCCCGATGGAGGCCGGACGCACGCCCGACGGCAAAGCGGCCGACTTGATCGACGTGTTCATCGCCGCCGCAGCCAAGCAGGACGGCAAACTGACCGACCAGCAGCTCTCGGCCATGGAGCAGGCCTGCTGCCCGACGTGCGGCTCGTGCTCGGGCATGTTCACGGCCAACAGCATGAACTGCCTGTGCGAGGCGCTCGGCGTCGCGCTGCCCACCAACGGCACGCTGCTGGCCACCAGCGCCGAGCGAAAGAATCTGTACCGCCGCGCCGCCCAGCGCGTGGTCGAAATGGTTTGGGAATTGGAAAAGCACGGCGCCGGCCATGGGCTGCTGCCGCGCGAGATCGTCACGCACGACTCGATCGACAACGCGATGGTGTTGGACATGGCGATGGGCGGCAGCACGAACACCGTGCTGCACATTTTGGCCATCGCCCGGGAAGCCGGCATCGAATACAACATCGAGCGGATCAACCAGCTCAGCCGCCAAACGCCCAACATCTGCAAAGTGGCGCCCAGCAGCCATTATCACGTCGAGGACGTCCACAACTCGGGCGGAGTCCACACGATCCTCGGCTCGGTCGAACGAGGCCGGCCCGGCTTGCTCAAGCTCGACTGCCCGACGGTCACCGGCAAAACGATCGGCCAGAACATCGCCGAGTTCGATCTCCGCGCGAAAACCGTCTCGCCGGAGGCGTTGGCGTTGGCGGCCGTCCGGCCCGGCGGACATCGGACCAACCAGGGCATGGTCGTCGAGCAAACCGTCGCGTCGATCCGCGACTTGACGCCCGCCCAGTTGGGTTTCGACCCGAAGGACTGCATCCGCGAAGTGGATCATGCGTACAGCCAAGAGGGCGGGCTGGTGATTTTGTACGGCAATCTGGCGCCCAAAGGCGCGGTGGTCAAGGCGGCCGGCGTGCGGCCCGAAATGCTCAAGCACTCCGGCCCGGCCGTGTTGTTCGAGTCGGAAAACGACGCCTACGAGGGCATCGTCCGCGGCAAAGTGAAGGCCGGCGACGTCGTGGTGGTCCGCTATGAAGGGCCTCGCGGCGGCCCGGGCATGCAAGAGATGCTCGCCCCGACCACGGCCATCAAGGGCATGAAGTTGGACGACACCGTGGCGTTGATCACCGATGGACGGTTCTCCGGCGGCACGGCCGGCGCGTGCATCGGACACGTCAGTCCCGAGGCGGCCGCGGGCGGTCCGATCGCCCTGGTCGAGCCCGGCGACATGATCGACATCGACATCCCCGGCCACACGATCCGCGTGCGCGTGAGCGACGAAGAGCTGGCCCGCCGCGCCAAGCAGTGGAAGCCGCGTCCGCCACGTTACACGACCGGAGCGCTGGGCAAATACGCCGCGTTGGCCACCAGCGCCGACACCGGCGGCGTGTTGAAGTGGAACAACTGACCCCGAAGCGGAATCGCGGACCGACGACGGTTTTGGCGTTCGCCCCCGCGATTACACGCGCCACTCGATAATTTCCTTGGACACTTCCTCGACCGACTTGCCCGTGACGTTGACCGTGTGCCAGTGGTATTTGCGGCAGGTGGCTTCGATGACGGCCAGTTCTTCGCGGATCGGGTCGATGGCCGCGTAGGGCTGCATCGGGATCAACTCTTCCTCGGCCCGGACGCGACGCAATTGCTGGAGTTTCTCGGGCGACATCGTCAGACAAAACACCCGATCGGCCGGCACGGCCAGCAGCGGCTTCGGCGGCTCCATGCCCGGCACCAGCGGCACGTTGGCCGCGAACCAGCCGCGATAGGCCAGATACAGCATCGTGGGCGTTTTCATCGTGCGCGACGCGCCGACCAGCACCACTTCGGCCCGGTCCAATTCGTGAGCGTTCTGGCCGTCATCGTGGCGAAACGCGTACGAGACCGCGTCGATCTCGCGGCTTTTGGCCTCCGCGATCGCCTGAAACAAGCCCGGCTTCTCTTGTGGCGCGATTTTCAGATGCGTCGCCAACCGCTCCAAGATCGGACCGAGGATGTCCATCGCGTCGACGTTGTGGGTGCGCGTTTCGGCCCGCATCACCCGGCGCAAATCGTCGGACACCAGCGTGTAGATGATCAGCGCCTCGTTGCGCTGCGCTTCGTGAACGACCGTGCGAACCTGCTGCGGCGTGCCCACGCGCGCCCGACGCGCCAATCGGACCGGCGCGTCACGAAACTGCGCCAGCCCGGCGCGGATCATTCGCTGCGCCGTATCGCCCGTGGCGTCGGAGACGACGTACACCGTCAGCATGGCATTTGAAAAAGGGACTGGGGATTAGGGGCTAGCCTCTGTGGTTCCATTTTTTCGCTTGTCGCTACGCGCCGAACTTGCCGAGTCGTCCGGCATGGGCCATGGCCAGCGGCATCAAGTTCACGCCGGCGAAATGTCCCAAGCCGCCGCACATCGCATACTTTTCGCCAAAGGCCGCCAGTCCGTCAGGTCGGCAGGTGTCGGCCGCCAACAGCGTCGGCACCGGATGCCAACTGTGGCCGGCCAATCGGGCGGGCGTGCTGTGATCGCCGGTGACGATCAGCACCGTCGGGTTGAGCGCCGCCACGCGCGGCACGATCGCGTCGAACTGCTCGACCATCCGCACCTTCTCGGCAAAATTGCCGTCCTCGCCACGGCTGTCCGTATATTTGAAATGAACGAAGAAGAAATCGTAATCGTTCCACGCCTGCTCCAACACGTCAATCTCTTCGGACAACGAGCCGGGCTTGCCGACCACGGTCATGCCGACCAACTGGGCCAACCCTTTGTACATCGGATAGACCGCGATGGCCGCGGCCCGGAGTCCGTACACGTCCTCGTAGCTGGAAATGACGGGGGCAGCCGAGAAACCGCGCATCGTCAATCCGTTGGCCTTCGGCTGACCGGCCAAAATCTTCAACGACTGGCGGAAAAACTCCTTGGCCACTTGCGCCGTACGCTGGCTGGCCGCGTCGTGGGCCACGGGATCCAACGGCGGCACGCCCGTCTTTTGCGGATCGGTGTCGGCCACGTTGCCGCCGAGCCCCTCGCCTCGCAACACGACGACGAATCGATGCTCCTTGACCGGCTCGACAAACACCTCGACGCCGGGAATTTGGACCTTCCGCAAAGAAATCGCCAAGGGGGCGCTCTCTTCACTCGGGATGCGGCCCGCCCGACGGTCCGTGATGTGGCCCTGGGCGTCCAACGTGCAGAAATTGCACCGGATGGCCACGTCCTTCGGTCCCAGCTTGAACCCGACGCCGGTCGCCTCCAACGCCCCGCGACCGATCAGATGTTTGATCGGATCGTAGCCGAACAGGCTCAAGTGGCCGGGTCCGCTGCCGGGCGTGATGCCGGGGGCGACGGGGTACAAAAGCCCCTGGACCCCGCGTTTTGCCAAGTTATCCAAATTTGGCGTCCTGGCGGCCTCCAATTCCGTTGGTCCGCCGGGTTCGATGGGCAATCCGCCCAGTCCGTCGGCCACCAGCAGGACGATTTTCGAGTCGTTGGTCACTTTCAATTCGCGGACAAGTTGTTGAATATCCATGGTTGGGCTCCTTTATTTTCCACGTCGCGACGATAGAATGTTTCACGGTAACAAAAGAAAGCAGAAGACGAAAGGGGGAAGGCGGATTCTCTCCCCCCCAAGTCTCGACTTCCCCGGTCCTCTCGCCACTACCTCCTATCATGAAACCTCTCGACCCCATCGCGTATGACTATTCCGACCTGATCGTTCCAAAAGACGCCCCGTCGTGCGTCCGGTTGACAGGCCTGGTCGAAGCCGACCTGAAATGGCTGGCTCCGCGATTGGCGGCCGCCCGGCAGGAAATTTTTGAAAACCTGGCGATGTACGAGCGTCGAGCGCCGGTGCCCGAGGAAATGCAGCCGCTCGACGCCGCGTTCTTCGATCTGCCCGAGCGACTGATGGACGAAGACCGTCCGCTGTTGGATCGGATCGTCGCGGCCGGCGATCGGCTGGCCAAAGAAGTCGACCGCGTGTTGGTCCTCGGCATCGGCGGTTCCTACATGGGCGCCCGGGCGTTGTTCGAGGCCTGCTGCCATCCGTATCACAACGAGATTTCGCGCCAGCGTCGCGGCGGTCGGCCGCGGATCTATTTCGAGGGCAACAACCTCGACAACGACGCGGTCCAGGGCTTGCTCGATCTGGTCGAAGGCGCCAACGACTGGGGCATCATCGTCATCAGCAAAAGCGGCGGCACGCTGGAAACGGCCGTCGCGTTCCGCGTGTTCTTCGAGGCGCTCAAAACCTCGTGCGGCGGTGACCGCGAAAAACTGCGACGCCGCGTCATCGCCGTCACCGGCGACACGGGCCGGCTGCACGAATTGGCCGAGGCGATCGGCTGCCAAGACGTCTTCCCGATTCCCGACGGGGTGGGCGGACGATTTTCGGTGCTCAGCGCCGTCGGATTGCTGCCGGCGGCCGTCATGGGCCTCGACGTCCAGCACCTGCTCGAAGGCGCCGCCGCGATGAACGAGCGGTTCCGCACCAAGCCGCCCTTGGAAAATCCCGTGCTCGATTACGTCGGCATGAGCCGGCTGATGGAGACCCGGCGCGGCGCCACGATCCGCGTGCTTTCCACCTGGGGCAAGGGCCTGGAGGCCGTCGGCTTCTGGTACGATCAACTGCTCTCGGAAAGTCTCGGCAAGAACGGATTGGGCGCCACGCCGCTGACGGTCGTCAACACCCGCGACCTGCACTCGCGCGGCCAGCAACACCAAGAAGGCCGACGCGACAAACTGATCACCAACCTGGTCGTCGAACACACGGCCCGCGAACCGGTCACGATCGAACGGTCCGATCTGGACCAGGACAAGCTGAACGCCCTGTCGGGCAAGACGTATCGGGACCTGCTCCGCGCGGCCTTCACGGGCACGAACCAAGCCTACGCCGAAGACTATCGCCGCACGGCGACGATTCGGCTGCCGCGGCTCGACGAGGGCTCGCTGGGCCAACTGTTCCAGATGCTGATGGTCGCCACGGTGGTCGAAGGCCGCCTGGTCGGCATCAATCCCTACGGCCAGCCCGGCGTCGAAGGCTACAAGAAGAACATGAACGCGATTCTGCGGGGAAAATAGTACGACAGCGAAGTTCGCCAATTTGGCTCGTAGCGATTGGTTTGTTGCTCCATGATGCCGTGAGAAGCAGAAGACGGCGAGCATAACGGGGAAAGTCGTAGGACGTGCCGCATTTCGGCCCGGAGGGTCGGTTGACAATAGCCCAGCGATTCATCGCTGAGGACGGGTTGTCATAGCCCCCGTTTCCGTCCCGTAGGGACGGCTGAACCTCAACCCCACACGTATCGCTCGTCATATTCGAGGCCGTGTTTCTTGAGGAAAGCACGGAATTCTTCCTGAAATGTGGTTTTTTGATGGTGTTCCGGTTGGGATTGAATGTAGGCGCGTGTCGCATCAATCTGCGATACGCCGATGCTGAACGCCCCGTATCCCTCTTGCCAAGTAAATAAACGATGTTCCGGAAATGTGTCGTGAACCCATTTCGACGATGCGCCTTTGATCATTTGCAGCGCCTGGGCAAGGGACACGGTAGACGACAGCGAGAGCAGGAGATGAACATGGTCTTCGACGCCACCGATTGCCAAAGCCTTCAGGCCTTGTTCTCGGGCGATGCCGCCCATCATTGGCCATAGACGTTCCTGTAGCGCGGGCTTAATGAATGGTCGCCGCTGTTTGGTGCTGAAAATACAATGATAGAATGCATTGACAAACGTGTGCGACACGATTTCGTCCTCTGCATGTCAACCGTCCCTATGGGACGGAAAAGAGATCATAATACACCAACCGTTCCCCAGCGATCAATCGCTGGGCTATTGTCAAACAACCCTACGGGTCGAAATCAGATATTGCCCTCCCCTCACGCCGTGATGCCTTTGGTGAGCGCCATGAACGCCGTCTCCAGGTTGATCTCTTCCTCGCGGAACAGCGTCAACTTATGGCCGGCGTCGATCAGCAGCGTCGGCAGATCGCTGTAGTCGGTCACGTTCTCGCGCAGCGTAACGCGAAGCCGATGGTGGTCGTCCACCGCGACTTGCTCGACCAGAGGGCTTTGTTCCAACAGCCGGGCGGCCGACTCCGCGTCGCCGGCCACGCCGACGATCAACAGCGTCCGCTCGCGCACCTGCTTCATCACGTCGGCCACGTTCGCATTGAACAGCAACACGCCGCGTTCGATGATGCCCACCTTGTTGCAGATGTCGGCCAGCTCGGGCAAGATGTGGCTCGAAACCATGATCGTCTTGCCGGTCTTGCCCAATCGCTTCAGCAACGTGCGAATCTCGATTCTCGCCCGAGGATCCAAACCGCTGGCCGGCTCGTCCAACAGCAGCACCTTCGGATCGTGCAGCAGCACGCGGGCCAATCCGAGCCGCTGGGTCATGCCGCGCGAAAGACTCGTGACCATCGCATCGCGTTTGTAGCCTAAGTCGACCAACTCGAGCATCTCGTTGCAGACCTTGCGTCGCGCCGGGCCCTTGATGCGATAGGCCGCCGCGAAAAACTCGAGATACTCGATCACCTTCATGTCGTCGTAGACGCCGAAGAAGTCGGGCATGTAGCCGATCAACCGGCGGATTTCTTTCGGATGCGTATAGATCGAGTAGCCGCAGACGCTGGCCTCGCCCCAGGTGGGCTGCAACAGCGTGGCCAAAATGCGCATCGTCGTCGTCTTGCCCGATCCGTTGGGTCCAATGAACCCGAACAAATCGCCCTCGGCCAACTCGAGGGTCAAGTTGTCGATCGCGTGCAGGTCGCCGTAGGCTTTCGTGAGGTCTTGGGTTTTGATCATGGCCGCTAGTGGTGCGTGGTGAGTGGTCCGTGGCTAGCGATGCTGCCCGCCAACCACCCGACGCTAACCGCTTTTTTCCTTCTTGACGGGATAAACGAACCGATAGATCGTCGTTTGCCGAGTGTGTGACGCGTCGGACGGCCGATCGTTCAGCAGCAGCTCCACGCCTTGGATTTTGCGCGAGCCGGGTTTTTTCGGCGTCTGCGCGACGAGAATCGCGCGGCCGGTCTTCAATAAACTGCTCAGATCGACGAAACTCTGATACGCGTTCCAAAGACCCGTGTAGCGGCGTCCGCCGGCGGCGTCGTAAAACATCATCGTCCGCAAAATGGTCGGGATGTCCTCGCTCGACTGATCGTAGGGCGTGGTCTCTTGGCGATATTTGTCGCCGCTGTCGACGAACACCACCTTGCGGCCCGTCAGCAACGTTTTCAACTCGCTGCGCTGGGTCATTGGCCCCAGCCGGACCGACTCGCCGGGCCCGATCGTGCCCAATTCGTAGACCGACCGGTCGTGGGCCACGATGCAATCCTCCAATGGAAAGTCAAACGTGTTGGTCACCCATCCGCCGAGCAGTTGATTGTCCTCGGCCAACTCCGCCGTCGGAAACTTGCCGGCCGCGCCTTCCCATCGAACCGTGAAACTCTTGGTCGACCACATCGCCATCGGCACGCCGACCATCGCGCCGCGATCGGACGCGAACCGATAGGGCTCGGTCCACAACGACGGCTCGCCGGTCCGCGGATTCATGCCGCCGATCGCGCTGCCGGTCAGTCCGAGCCACGCCGGCCACGCGCGACCGTCGCCGAGCGGACGCCCGTCGGGAAGGCACGGCGACGCCCCGACGCCGAACGCCTCCATCCGAGGGCTGAACAGATTGAACCACGCCGTGCCGCGCAACCGACCCGACGCCGCGTCCACGTCGACCAGATCCACTTTGTTGACGGCCAACCGATCGCCCTTGAGCCGATGGGCCAGCCCATACGCCCCGACGCACGCCGCCAGCACGATCGTCGGAAACGTCAGCCACGTCCACGTCATGCGACCGACCAGCCGACGCAAGAAGAAATAGTCGCCCGGCCCGATCAACAACAGATACGCCACGATCAGTCCGGCGATGATCCAAAACGGCGTCGACCGCACGTCGGGAAAATTGTCCAACGCGCTGCGCAACTGGCCGGACAGGTCGTCGTAGCCGAAATGCATCACGGCCGCGGCGTCGTCCAGTTCCTCGCCGCCGGTCGACGCGTCCAACAGCCGGGCGATCAATGCCGGACGATCGATCCACGCTTGCAGACGTGGATGGCCCAGGTCGACGGCCACGAAAATCACTTGTCCCAAACCGCGCGCCGTCCGAACCACCAACGGCAGATCGGCCTCGGAGACCTCGACCACGCCTTGCGGATCGACCAGCCGCGCCGCCCGCAACGCCGCTTGGCCCGGCTCGCCGTGCGGCACGCCCGAACGACTGTCGCAATAACTTTCCAACGCGCCAAGCCCGGTCGGCCGAAGCGGCACGGTTTTTTCAAAACGTCCGGGCAGAAATCGCGCCAACGGCCTGCCGGACGCCAACGCCGAACCGTCGCCCCCGCAAATGACCAGCCGCCCGCCCATGCGGACCCATTGGTCGAGCGCTCGCACTTGCGGACCGTCCAGGTCGAGCGAACGATACGCTTCCGGCCGGCTGGTCAGCAGGATCACCGCATCGACGCCTTCGTAGCCGGCCCAATCGACGGGCAGCGTCGTGGCGTCCTTCAGCCGCGCGGCCACGGGCCGGTGTTCGGCGGACAGCCCGCTCAGCTTGCCCAATCGCTCGACGTCCAAATCCGCGTCGCCGACCGTGACGATCAGCCCGCGATACTCCAGGCCCGGCAAAAAATGCTCGGCGTCGGCCCGCTCGGCCGTTTGAAACGTGCGACTCGCCAACCGCCGATCGCCCGCCCGAAGCTCGACGGTCAAGTCGCCTCGCACCCGGCCCGGGCGGTACAACGTCCGGACGACCGTTTCTTGATGGGCCGAAAGTCGACACGGCGCATCGACGCGGCTCGGCACGGCGTCGCCGTCCGGCGTCACGACGGACAGTTGCCCATCGACCGACTGATCGCCGCCGCGAAGCGTCACCTCGACCTGCGTCCACAGGCCGGCCTTGTAGCGATCGGCCAGCCCGACGCGCACGCCGGCGATCTCGGGCGTCGCGGCGACCGTCACGGTCGGAATCAGGGCCAACAGCAGCACGAGCGTTTTCATGGCTTATGGTTTATCCGCATCGGGACAGGTGCAGACGAACCGACCGCAGCCGGGACAACCGGAACCGTATTTGCGCGCCACGGCCTCGTTCAGATCGACGCCCGCCACGTTGGCGATCGTGGCCAGCCAGGCCAGCACGTCGGCGAACTCCAACGTCCGCTCCTCTTGCGTGCCGTTGCGCAGCGCGGAGGCCAGTTCGCCCACCTCCTCCATCAGCCACATGAACGTGCCGTCGATGCCCCGGGCCACGTCCTTTTCCATATACATTCGGCGAATCAATTGTTGAAATTCGGAAAACGTGATCTCGGGTCGAGCGGCGTCGGACATGATGGGCTCTCTTTCAAGCATTCATCCACGAAGAGCACAAAGAACACGAAGGACACAAACAGCCAAAAAACATAAAATACCGTGGCGATCAAAAAACATTTTCAATCTATTTACCTTATCGGAATTGGTCGATTCGATCAACGGCCCTACCCCTTTGACAAGGGGGCCACCGCGTCGTACCATGACGCAATACAACAGGAATCGCTCACAAATCCCTAACCTTTCCCAATTTTCCATGAAACCCGAAATCACCTACGAAGATTTTGACAAGCTCGACCTCCGCGTCGCCACGGTGTTGGCGGCCCGGGAACACCCGAACGCCAACAAGCTGATGCTGCTGCAAATCAAGGTCGGCGACGTGGAGAAGCAGATCGTGGCCGGCATCCGCAACCACTACACGTCCGAGCAGTTGGTCGGCCGTCAGATCGTCGTGGTGAACAACCTGCAAGAGGCGATGCTCCGCGGCGAACAGTCGCAAGGCATGTTGCTGGCCGCCAGCGACGCATCGGGCGTGGTGCTCGTTCGACCCGACCGCGAGGTCGAGTCCGGCTCGACGGTAAAATAGGGCGTCAAGCCAGGGCCCAATCGACCACCTGCACCAGCCCGTTTTCGTCGTGCGTCGGCGCGATACGGTCGGCGGCGGCTTTCACCTCGGGCAGCGCGTTGCCCATCGCGACGCCCAGTCCGGCGGCGCGGATCATCGGAATGTCGTTGACGTCGTCGCCGACGGCGCAGATCTCGTCCGCTCGGATGCCCCACTGTTCGGCCAGCCGGCGAATGGCCGACCATTTCGTGACGCCGGCCGGCGCGATCTCGACCACGAAGCCTGTGTAGTGCGGCGGATGCAACACGTGGGTGTGCAGCACGCCGGGCATCTCCCGCCGCAGCGACGTCTCGACCAATACCATCTGCTCGCGCGTGCCGACGGCGAACCCGGCGAATACATTGGGCGGCGGATTTTCGATCAACTCGGGCCAGAGCCGCCCCCGGCCCGGATTGCGCTCGATGTATTGGGCCAACTCCGGCGTCCGCACGTTTTCCGTGGCGTAATAATAATCAAAACCCTCGGCGAACGTGTCGGCGCACAACAGCGGATCGTAGCCGCAGCGGTCCACGAGGGCCACGACCTGACGAATCGTCGCCGGCTCGAATCGGGCTTGATACAGCGTGCCGTGATTGCTGGGATTCTTAACCAACGTCCCGCTGGCGGTCACCATCGGCGCGTCGATCTCCAACATGCGAAACAACGGTAGCGCGTGCCCGTAGCGCCGCCCGGTGGCCAACACCACCTGCACGCCGCGATCGGCCGCGCGATGAATCGCCGCCCGCGTGGCGTCGGTCAATTCGCCGCGGCTGTTGATCAGCGTTCCGTCAATGTCAATGGCCAGTAGTCGATACATCAGAAAACCATCGCTCGCAATCTCTTTGGCAACTCAAAACCCAAGGTGCGGCAACCATTGTATCAAAAAACGCGCCACGGAGACACGGCCACGTCAATCGGTGCGTGACCAGCGTTCTGGGCTGCGTTAAGTCGTGGCGTAGCGGGCATTTGGCCAGACTTGACGCCATTGGCCGTTTCTGTCCAGTGAATCCAGGGCCGCCACAGCCGTGGCGTTGGGCCGATC
>JBDKTJ010000043.1:0-37602 GCA_039698075.1 Thermoguttaceae bacterium
GCGAATCCTTTCGCGACGAACGATAATCGACATTCACTCCGATAAGCGGTTTCGTAGCCATCTTGCACTCTCTCCTCGACACTTCCTGTGTCAGTGTTTGGAATCGAAGCAGAAAGCGGCGCGAGACACTCTCGCCAGCGATTGGCTCGGCCGATCCGAGAAAAGCCGAAAGGCCGCGCCGTCGTGCACTGCATGAAACAATGCAAAACGGTGCAACGCCCCCCATCGTCTTTGGAAACGGCGACGGTCGAGCCCAGTCTGTTCGACGACCCTGTGTGCCCGGCCAGGGGCACGGTCTGTCGTGGCGATGTCCTTACCGCAAACGGCTTCAAACTCCTTGTCTTCGACGCGTCACCGTCGATTGAAGTGCAAGTCGCACGAGAGTTTAGGCACACGGCCCATCGCTGACAAGCATTTCCGTCATTTTGTAGGGAGTGCACAATCGGGGCACTATGGGTTGTATTGATAGCATTGCTAGCGTTGTGGATGTCCACATTTGAGCCCTGCCTTTCGCCTTGCGCGTTTGCCACCTACAATAAGGCACATGCGCTACGAAAACGTCTGTTTGGAAACCATTGCGTGCACGCTGCCCGACGAGATCGTCAGCTCGGACGACATCGAGCGGCAATTGGAGCCGTTGTATCGGCGGTTGCGGCTGCCCGAGGGCCGGCTCGAACTGATGACCGGCATTCGTCAGCGGCGATTTTGGCCGCCCGGCATGTTGTGCGGCGTTCAAAGCGCTGCGACGGCCGAAAAAGCCATTCGCGCGACGGGAATCGATCGCGGTCGGATCGGGGCGTTGGTGCACGGCTCGGTGTGTCGCGATTTCGTCGAGCCCGCCACGGCTTGCGGCGTGCATCATCGGCTGGGGTTGTCCTGCGACTGTGCGGTGTACGACGTGTCGAACGCCTGTCTCGGGCTGCTGAGCGGCGCGATTCAAGTGGCCAACATGATCGAACTGGGGCAGATCGAGGCCGGACTGGTCGTGGGCACGGAAAACGGTCGGCGGTTGGTTGAGTCGACCCTTCAGTATCTCAACACCGACGTGTCGTTGACGCGCCAAAGCATCAAAAACGCTTTTGCTTCGCTGACGATCGGGTCGGGCAGCGCGGCGATGTTGCTTTGTCATCGACGGATCAGCCGCACGGGCAACCGGTTGTTGGGCGGCGTGATTCATGCGGCCACGGACCATTGCGAGCTGTGTCAGGGCGGGCAAGGCGAGGCTTCGTCGCAGGAGGGCGGTCCGTTGTTGTTGATGCAGACCGATTCCGAGACGTTGATGCGTGAAGGCGTGGCGGCGGCCCAGCGGGCGTTTGGGGCTTTTTTGGCCGAAATCGTCTGGTCGGCGAGCGACATCCAAAAGACGTTCTGCCACCAGGTCGGCCGCGCCCATCGACGGCTGCTGTTCGATTCGCTCGGGCTCGACACGGCGTTGGATTACAGCACCTTCGAGACGCTTGGCAACACCGGCTCGACGGCGCTGCCGATGACCATGGCGTTGGGCATCGAGAACGGCCGGCTGCAATCGGGCGATCATGTGGCGATGTTGGGCATCGGGTCGGGCATCAACGTGGTGATGCTCGGCGTCGATTGGCGGTCGGCCGTCCCGGTGACGTGATCCGTCGCAATTCGTCGGTCATGAAATCACATCGTCGCGGGGATCAAGGATGATCCAACCGCTTGCGATTTCGCGTAACTCACCCCCCTGCCGTGGTGTAAACTAACACCGGCTAGAATAGTGTTTTCTGAAGAAAAACGCCCTTTGCGCGGCGGTATTCGCGTGTATTTTGCAACCATGCTGATTAGAGTGGAGAGGATAGCGATATGCGGCCGGCAAACGGCTGCCCCCCATCGGCGATGAGGTTGGCATGAGAGTTTTTGTATCGTTGGTGAAGGTTGTTTTGGCCCTGTCGTTGGTGGCCGCGTTGGGCGGCGGCGCGTTTTATTACAAGACGCACGTGACCGAAAAGTCGTCCGTCGTGCTGCGCACGATCTCTCTGGGGCGGAGCGATCTGCGATCGACCATCAGCGCCACCGGCACGCTGGAGCCTGAAGAGGTGGTCAACGTAGGCTCGCAGGTGTCCGGGCGGGTCGTGAAGTTCGGGTCCGATGCGCACGATCCGAAAAAACTGGTCGACTACGGCTCCGTGGTCCAACAGGGCGATCTGCTGGCCGAGATCGACCCGGTCACGTATGACATCGCGCTGGAGCAGGCCAAGGCGACGCTCGAACAATCGGAAGCCAATCTGCAAGAGGGCGAAGCGAAACTGAAGCAGGCGGAACGCGAATGGCGCCGGGCCCAATTGTTGATGCCCAAGAAGGCGGTTTCGGAATCGGACTTCGACACGGCCCAGTATAATTTCGAATCGGCGACGGCCAACGTGGCGCTGAGCAAGGCGACCGTGCATCAACACAAGGCGGCCGTTACGATGGCCGAAGTCAATCGCAGCTACTGCACGATCGCCTCGCCGGTTCGCGGCACGATTATCGATCGCCGGGTGAACGTCGGTCAAACCGTGGCGGCGAGCCTGAGCGCCCCCAGTTTGTTCCTGATTGCCAAGGACCTGACCAAGATGCAGGTTTGGGCGTCGGTCAACGAGGCCGACATCGGACAGGTGCGCGTCGGCATGCCGGTGCAGTTCACCGTCGATGCTTTTCCGGGCGAGACGTTTCACGGCGTGGTGACCCAGCGGCGGATGAACGCCCAAATGACGCAAAACGTCGTCACCTACATGGTCATCGTGACCACCGACAACTCCGACGGCCGGCTGCTGCCCTATTTGACCGCGAGCGTTCAGTTTGAGGTCGAAAAGAAGCAGAACGTTTTGGTCGTGCCCAACGCGGCGCTGGGATGGGAGCCCGAAACCGATCAGATCGACCCGTCGGTGGATCAAACCGCGTTGACGTCCAAATCGACGAAGACGCAGCACGGACGCGTCTGGGTCGCCATCGACGCCGAGCATGTGCGGCCGGTGGATGTTACGGTCGGCATCAGCGACGGCGCAAGATCGGAAATCCGCGGCACAGACGTCAAGGAAGGCATGCCGGTGGTCGTCGGCGAGGGCGAGTCGAGCAAGCCGGGGACTCCACAGACCGCGTCGTCCGACAGCGATCAGACCAGCAATCCATTCCTGCCCAAGATGCCCAAGGGACGCCGGCCGCCGCCCGGACCAATGTGAGGACGTAGAGGAGAGAGGAGAGGGGAGAGGGTTTTTTTCTAGGCCCTGGTCGCTAACATGGATCTGATTTGTCTTAAAAACATCTGCAAAACCTACTATCTCGGCGAAGTGGAAGTGCCCGTGTTGCATGGCATTTCGCTTTCGATCCGGAAGGGCGAGATGGTTGCGCTGATGGGGGCGTCCGGCTCGGGCAAGAGCACGCTGATGAACATCCTCGGCTGCTTGGACCATCCGACCGGCGGCGAATACTGGCTCGACGGCCGCGAGATGAGCACGCTGACGCCGAACGAACGCGCGCTGATGCGAACCGAGAAAATCGGTTTCGTCTTTCAGAGCTTCAATTTGCTCGCGCGCACCACCGCCCTGCAAAACGTCGTCATGCCGTTGGACTATTCGCCGAGCCATCATTCGCATCGGGAAGCTCGGCGACGCGCCCGGGAGTTGTTGGACCGCGTCGGACTGGCGGATCGGATCGAGCATGTGCCGTCGCAAATGTCGGGCGGACAGCAGCAACGCGTGGCCATCAGCCGCTCGCTGATCAACCGTCCGTCGCTGGTGTTGGCCGACGAGCCGACCGGCAACCTCGATTCGCACACGAGCGTCGAAATCTTGCGGATGTTCCAACGGCTCAACGCCGAGGGCATCACCGTGGTGCTGGTCACGCACGATCCCAAGGTGGCGGCCTTCGCCACGCGAACCATTCGCATCGCCGACGGATTGATCGAGGCGGACGAGGCCACGTCAGCGGTCAGTGCGGAAATAGGGGAGAGAGGAGAGAGGAGAGGGGAGAGGGAAGAGGCGGCCATTGGCGATCTGCCTTCTTCCAACAGTCCCCAAGAATCTTCCAGCGGAGCGGACCTTGTCTCCTCGCTGTTGCCGGCCACCTGGCGCACGGCCTTGAACGCCTTGCGTCGCAACAAGATGCGGGCAGGGCTTTCGGCCTTGGGCGTGATTATCGCCGTGGCCGCCGTGATTGCGATGACCGAAATCGGGCAGGGCTCAAAGGCCATGCTGCAAAAAGGCATCGCCAGTATGGGCGCCAACACGATCATGATCTTTTCGGGCTCGACCACCAACACCACCGGTGTGAACAAAGGAATGGGCAGCGCCGTGACGCTGACGCCGCAGGATTGCCGCGAAATCGCCAGGCAGTGTCCCGCCGTCCAATACGCCGCGCCATTGGTCCGCACCCGGGCGCAAATCGTCAGCGGCAACAAAAATTGCGTTCCCGAGCAGGTGTACGGCACCACGCCCGACTACCTGGAAGTGCGCGACTGGAAAAAAATGGAACTGGGCCAGATGTTCACCGAACGCGACGTGCTCAACAGCAACAAGGTGTGCGTGATCGGAAACACGGTCCGCCAAACCCTGTTCGACAAAACGTCGCCGATCGGCAAGGAAATCCGCATCAGCAACGTGGCGTTTCGCGTGGTCGGCGTGTTGAGCCGCAAGGGTGCGAACATGGTCGGCATGGATCAAGACAACATCGTGCTGGCCCCTTGGACGACGATCAAGTATCGCGTCAGCGGCGCCGCGATGACCAACGCCAATCAAAGCACCAGCGCGTCCAGCGAAAGCACCGACACCGCGGCCGCCACGTCGGTCAACACGTTGAGCGAACTGTATCCGACCACCAAAACCTTTTATCTGTCGCGCACCACGACGCAGCAGGCCGACTGGCCGTTGTCGGTCCGATTCACCAACGTCGATCAGATCGTGGCCAAGGCGATCTCCGAAAAAAGAATCGACAAGGCGATCAAGCAAATCACCGGTCTGCTGCGACAACGCCATCGCATCCGGCGGCCCGAGGACGACGACTTCATGATCCGCGACATGGCCGAAATGACCAAAGTCATGTCGTCGAGCACGCAGTTGATGAGCACGCTGCTGTTGGTGGTGGCGATGATTTCGCTGCTGGTCGGCGGCGTCGGCATCATGAACATCATGTTGGTTTCCGTGACCGAACGGACCCGGGAAATCGGACTTCGGATGGCCGTCGGCGCCCGAAGCCACCACATTCTGCGGCAATTTTTGGTCGAGGCGGTCGTTTTATGCCTTAGCGGCGGCGCGTTGGGAATTTTGATGGGTCGCGGCGCGTCGTTTCTGGTCCGATGGATCGTCCGTTGGCCCACGCAGGCCTCGCTGACCACGATCGTCGCTGCCGTGGCCGTTTCCGTCCTGGTCGGCGTGGTGTTCGGGTTCTATCCGGCCTGGAAGGCTTCGCGGCTCGATCCGATCGAAGCCCTGCGATATGAGTGAAGATAGGTAAACTTTTCCGAAGGTAACGATTTTTCTCTTTATTCAAATCGTAGCGGTCGATAGCTCCGAATAGTGCGAGTTTACCGATTCTACCGGAGGAAACGGCCATGGATTCGGCCCGGTTTGCACCAAGGATGGGGGCTTTTTGTGGCAAACGGCGATGTTTGGGCAGCATCGCGGTTCTTCACTCGTCAATCCGTTTGGTTTGGTTTCTGCTTCCACTGGCACTGTGTGTAGGGTGCACAAGTTGGCGGGAATACGTCCACAACGGGTTCAAGGTTGGGCCGAACTACTGCCGGCCGGATGCCGAGGTCTCGTCGCATTGGATCGACGAAAAGGACCTCCGAACGGCCGAAGACCCGGAAATCGCCAAACGGTGGTGGACGGTTTTCAGCGATCCGAAACTCAACGAACTGGTGGCGTACGCTTATCACCAGAATCTGACATTGCGCGAGGCGGGCTTCCGAATTCTCGAGGCCCGAGCAACCCGCGACATCGCCGTGGGCAATTTCTTCCCGCAAACGCAGAACGCCGCCGGAAGTTACTCGCGCAACGCCTCATCGGTCACAGACGCGAACAGTCCGGTGGTGAATCAGTTTAGCGATGCGTGGCAGTTCGGTTTCAATTTGAATTGGGAACTGGATTTTTGGGGCCGGTTTCGTCGGGCCATCGCCTCGACCAACGCCAGCCTGGACGCGTCGGTGGCCGACTACGACGACGTGCTCGTCACATTGTTGGCCGACGTGGCTGAAAACTACGTCACGATGCGGACCTGTCAGGAACGGATCGTCTTCTTGCAGGAGAACGTGAAATTACAGCAGAAGGTTTTGAAGTTCATCCAGGATCGTTACGAGGCGGGCTATAAGCAGACGAAGCTGGACTTGGACCAGTCGACGGCCACATTGCGGCAGACCGAGGCGGGCATTCCGTCGCTCGAAATTACGCAGCGGCAGGCGGAGAATCAGTTGTGCATTTTGTTGGGAATGCCGCCGATCGACTTGTCGCACATGCTGGGCTCGGGCAAGATTCCCGCGGTGCCGCCGGAAGTGGTGCTCGACGTTCCCGCCGATCTGTTGCGGCGTCGGCCGGACGTGCGAAGGGCCGAGCGTCAGGCTGCTGCGCAGGCGGAGCAAATCGGCATCGCCACATCGGACCTGTATCCGTCGTTTTACATCAACGGTTCGATGGGCTATTCGGCCCGGAATTTTCCTGACCTGTTCAAGAACACGTCGTTCACCGGCAGCGTCGGGCCGTCGTTCCAGTGGGATTTGTTGAACTACGGACGCATCGCCAACAACGTCCGCTATCAGGACGCGAAGTATCGGGAGTTGGCGACCGCGTATCAAAACACCGTGTTGACGGCGTGTAAGGAAGTCGAGAACGGGCTGATCACGTTCTTGCGTCAGCAGCGACGCACGAAGCTGTTGGACGAGAGCGTGGCGGCGGATGCGTCGGCCGTCGAAACGGTCATTTTGCAATACGAAAAGGGCTCGGTCGATTTCAACCGGTACGCCACGATCGCCCAAAACCTGGTCGTGCAACAAGACGCGGCGGCGGCCTCGCGCGGCGAAATCTCGCAAGGCCTGGTCGCGGTCTTCCGGGCGCTCGGCGGCGGTTGGGAAATCCGTCTCGAACCGGAGACCGATCTGGCCCAAGGCGCGGCGGCGTTGGTCGACCCAGAACAGCATCCCAAGACGACGGAACCGGCCGCAACGCCCGCCGAACCGTTGCCGGCGCCGATGCCGGACGACGCGCCCAAACCGGACGATCAGCCCTGAGGGACGGACAAGTTCATTCGAGCATCACGGCCCGTTGTGTTTGATCATGCCGATCCTTTTTCATCCAAAGCCAGGCCAGTTTCTCATTTGTGATTTTAATACGGGCTTTCGGCCGCCTGAAATGGTGAAGAAGCGGCCCGTGGTGGTTGTGTCGAAGTGCCGAAGTCAGTTGGTTACGGTGGTGCCTATCTCGACGGTTGAACCCTGCCCGATTGAAAAGTGGCACCACGAACTGCAGAACGTATCACGGCCGGTGTCTTTGCGAGAGAGAAGATGCTGGGCAAAGTGCGATATGATTTACACAGTGGCGCTTTGGCGGTTGGACAGGGTGTGCATCGGAAAACACCCGACCACCGGAAAACGGATGTACGTTTCGCATGTTGTTTGCCCAGAAGACCTTGCGGCCATTCGTGCGGCGGTGTTGGCCGGCCTTGGCTTGAATTCTGCTTGATTCTTCGACGAAGATGGGCGATAATTCAAGTGTTCCCCTTCGGGGGCTTGAAAGACTGTGCCGAAAGGCGCAGCAGGCAACGGTTTTTGCGATTGCAAGCTAGCCGTTGCCTTGATCGAAAGGCCCTGGATCGTCCGGGGCCTTGTGCTTTTCTTGGCAAAAAAACGACTCGAAAGCTCCCCCCTCCGATGTCGCGGCCTCTGGCCCTAATTTACCTTTTCAAATAAGATTAGACACACGCTGTTTTGCAGAAAGGAAACGGCGTCGGGGCGTCGATGGGCGTCCTCGTCACGCGTTTCACAACATGAAGCCAGAAAAGACGTTAGGAAGAAGCGGAGGGCAAGGGATTCGAACCCTCAACGGCTTGCGCCGCATCTGATTTCGAGTCAGACTGCTAACCATTCGCGTACCCTCCGGACGCTACGATCAATCTAACCTCACAAACCCCCTTTGGCAAGCCGCCCGATTCCGAAAAAAACGTCGGACCCAAGGGGCTCCTTGCTGCCGGCAGGAGTTTTTGCGATGAACCGCCTTTCACGCCATCTCACGAAATGTCTGTTGGCCGGCGTCGTCACGCTGCTGCCGGTCGCCGCGTTGGCGCTCGGCGTCGCTTATGTTGAGCTGTCCATTTCAAGGTCCGGCGTGTCCAGGCTGCCGTTCTATTTTCCCGGACTCGGCATCGTTCTGGCCGTCGCGGTGGTCTATCTGGTCGGGCTCACCACCACGACGTTGATCGGCCATTGGCTGTGGAGCTGGTTCGATCGGTTATTGCGGGGACTGCCGGCGTTGGGAAAAATCTACGCGTCGCTCCAGCAGATCCTCGGTTACGGTCAGGGCAAGGACGCGATGTTTCAACGAACCGTGCTGGTGCCGAGCCGGGACAAAAAATGCGAAGAGCTCGGGCTTGTGACCAACGAAATCACGCTGCCCGACGGATCGCAGCGGTTGATCGTCTTTCTGCCAGGCACGCCGAATCCGACCGCGGGCCGATTGGTCATCACGACGCCCGACGAAGTGCGTTCGACGGACATTCCGGTCCATGAAGCGCTGAAAAACCTCGTAGCCGTCGGCAAGACGCAGCTCCGATGGGATTAGTGCGCGTCGCACGAACGTGTAGCGTTGCCGGCGGCGTGATTCCACGGTTCCGAAAGCGATCGGCACGCTACAGGTTTGTGAGATGCGCCCTATAGATGGACGGGCCGCACTGCAGGTTGTTCGTTGCGGCTATTTTCCGATGCAAAACCGGCTGAAAATCCGGTCCAAAACGTCGTCCGTGTAGACGGCCCCGACGATCTTGCCAAGCTCGGTCAATGCGGTGCGCAGCTCGACGGCCGCCAACTCTTCTTGACCGGCCACGCGCTGCGCACGACGCAACGATCGGCCGGCCAACCGAAGCGAGTCGGCGCAACGCACTGCGGTGCCGGCGACCGAGACGCCGCGATGCCGACCGGCCAAAACCAATCGCTCGCGCAGTTGTTCACGCAACGCGGCGATGCCGAGACCGGTCGCGCTGCTCGTGGCCAAGCCAATCGGGCCGACCGATTGCGCGAGGTCGCAGTGGGTCCACACGACGATCCGCCGTTGCGACGCGGAAGTTAATTGTTCGCGTTCCCAATCGTCGAGCGGCTGCGTCGCGTCGAGACAAAACAGCTCCACATCGGCGGCGGCTCGCTGCGAAATCGCCAACGATTCGGCCTTCCGCTCAATCTCCGCTTGTTCGCGCGACTCGGCGATCCCGGCCGTGTCGATCAGGCGGCATTTCAATCCGTCGAGATCCAGATCGGCGGCGAGATAGTCGCGCGTGGTGCCGGGCCGATCGGCGATCAACGCGGCTCGACGACCGGCCAAGGCGTTGAACAAACTGCTCTTGCCGACGTTGGGCCGTCCGGTCAGCACGGCATGAAACGTCTCGATCGACTGGCCGCGCGCGGACATTTGACGCCGCAACTCGGCCACCTGACGACGCGACCGAGCGATTCGGCGATCGAGTTCTTCGCGGGTGAGAAACGTCAGATCCTCGTCGGCGAAGTCGAAACCGGCCTCCAGATGGGCCAGCAAGTCGAGCAGTTCGTCGCGCAGCCGGTGCAGCGGTCGGGCCAATCCACCGGCCAATTGTCCGAGCGCGGCTCGCAACTGGTCGGAGCTGTCGGCGTCGATCACGCCCAAGACGGCTTCGGCTTGCGTCAGATCGATGCGCCCGGTCAAAAAGGCTCGAAGGGTGAACTCGCCGCGATGGGCCGGTCGAGCGCCGGCGGTGCAAAACGATCGGACGAGCCATTCCAAAAGCGGCGGCGAGCCGATCGTGTGCACCTCGACGACCGACTGGCCCGTGTAACTGCGTCCGACCGGCCAAATCCACACCTCGCAAGGCATGGGCGAAGCGAGCGACGGCAGTTTTAGACTGCCCGTCAAAATTCGCGGGGCGTCGATCTCCGGTTTTTCGTTCGACGAAACAAAAAAACGTCGCAGACACGCGATGGCCTTCGGTCCGCTCAGCCGCACGATGCCGCGAGCGGCGCCGCCGGGCGGTGAGGCGATGGCAACGATCGTATCGTCGAGCGAGTCCATCAGCGAGCCCCGCGTTGGTCGAGCGAAAAACAACGCCAAGCGTCGGGCGTGGGGGCCTCAAATTGCAATCGCTTGGCCGTGGTCGGATGCGCGATGACCAGTCGCCGGGCGTGCAGCGCGATGCCCGACGAAAACGGCGTGCGGCTGCCGTATTTGCGATCGCCGACGATCGGATGCCCGTGATGCGACAGTTGCAAGCGGATCTGATGTTTTCGGCCCGTCTCCAATTCGATCTCCAGCCACGAGTTGCCTTGGACCACCGCCAGCCGCCGATACGAAAGCCGAGCCTCGCGGGCGTCGGGCATGGTGCGGCCGACGATGTGCATCCGCCGATGCCGCTCGTCCTGTGCGAGCCAATCGACCAGACTGCCGGCGGAGTCCTCCAAAACGCCTTCGGCCATGGCCCAATAGGTTTTTTCGACGCGGCGATCGCGGAACTGCTCGGTCAATCGGGCGGCGGCCTTCGACGTCCGGGCCAAAAGCACTACGCCGCTGACCGGCGCGTCCAACCGGCTGACGACGCCCAAGTATACGTTGCCCGGCTTTTGGTACCGCTGTTTGATGTACTGTTTGGCCACGGTCAACAGCGTCGCACGATCGTCCGGCGTGCCCATCGTCGGCAAACCGGCTGGTTTGTTCACCACCAACAGATGGTTGTCTTCGTACAGGACGTTGAGCGGGGGATTCATCGAGACGGGCCAATGGGATACATTGGTAGGAGGCGGTCGCGCGCCGGCGGGCCGTCGTATCCGAAGGACGTCGCCACGACTGTTTGCTTGGTAACCTGTATGGAAAGATATCCGCCCCCACTGATTTTGGCAAGTCGTTCGCCACGGCGCCGCGAGTTGTTGGCGGCGGCGGGCTATCGGTTCGAGGTCGCGCCGCCGTCCGAATCGGCCGAAGACGACGGCTATCCGGGCGAGTCGCCCGAGGCGATGGTCGTCCGATTGGCTCGGCAAAAAGCCGCCGACGTGGCCCGGCGCGTTCCACGGGGACTCGTGTTGGGCTGCGACACGGTGGCCGAATGCCAAGGCGAAATCCTCGGCAAGCCGCGCGATCGGTCCGACGCCCGAGTGATGCTTGAGCGGCTCAGCGGTCGGCGACATCGCGTGCTCAGCGGCCTGTGTTTGTGGCCCGTGCCGGACAGCGGCCCGACGGTGCGCGTGGCGGTGACGACGTTGCGGATGGACGAGCTTTCGCCGCCGCAGCTCGACGCGTATCTGGCCGGCGGTCAGTGGCGCGGCAAGGCCGGGGCGTTCGGCTATCAAGACGGCATCGACTGGGTCCACGTGCTCGAAGGCAGCGATTCGAACGTGGTCGGGCTGCCGATGGAACTGCTGGCCGAAATGCTTCATGAAATCGACCAGGCCGCGCGGAGGTGAAAAAAAGTCACGCCGCCGCCCGATGGTTGGATTCTTCGATCGATGGTTCCAGGTTGATCGTTGGACCGTCGAGCGGTTGCGTCCGGGCCGTCATCGTCATGGCCGTCAACAGCCACGCGGTCATGCCGAGCCCGAGCAATCCGACGCGGCCTACGTAGGGCAGAAGCGTGTACTGCAAGAGGATCAGCAGCCCGGGCGTCAGCGCCAGCAATGTTGCTCCGCGAGGCCATCCGCGGCGCGACAACCACAGCGGCACGAACAACACCGCCGGCGCGATCAACACGAAGTAATGGTTGCGGGCCACCGGCGAGAGAATCAGCAGCGCCGCACAGCCCAGGCCGAACGCCGCCGCCTGGCTGAGCCGGACGTCACGATCGGCGCCGAGCCGCAGGGCCGTCAGCAACAGCGTCAGCAACAGCGAGAGCCGCACCGACAAAAGGCAGACGTGGACGATCGGCTGATCCATCATGCGAGGCGGCGGATGGTCTTCTTCGTCGATCATCGGGTCCATCGGGCCGCCAAGCCACAGATAGGACCCGAAATTGCCGAGCCGATACAGCGCGTTGCCGAGGCACTGATTGCGCACCGAATGCGTGTCTTTCTCGTAGCCGGGCGTCGTGGTGTTTTCGTCGGCGTTGCTCAACACCAGCCGGTTCCAGGTTTGCAGGTGTTGCAGATTGGCATGCCAACCGACCAGCGCGGCGGGAATCAAGAGAAAAAACAGCGCGAGTCCGGCGGTAATGCCCAGCGTGGAGCCGAGCAGTTGACGGCCCAACGGTTGTTCGGCCTCCGACCTCAAACGCCGTTGCCGCACGTAGGCGACCAACTGGACGGACACGACCAGCGCGATCGGCAGCGCCGGCACCATTTTGATCGCGATCGGCAGCGCGAGGACGACGCCGCCCAGCAACGGACGTCCGTCCAGAAGCCATCGCAGACCCAGCAGCAGAAAATAGAGCAGAACGATCGTGACCTGTCCGCGTTGCAGACAATTCAACGTCGGCAGCGCGGCGGCGGAGGCCGCGATCAGTCCCAGCCACGGAAATCGACACGCCGGCGTGATGGTCCGATCGCCGTCGCGTCGGCCGAGAATCGTCACGATCCGTGCGGTCTGGCGATAGGCGTCGTAGCCCATGGCCATGCACAGGAAGAACCAAACCATCACCTGATGTTGCGGCGGCAGACGATGCAGTGGGGCCAAAAGCATGGCCAAAATCGGCGGATAGACGTAGGTCCAACCCCTGGGGTTGTGGACTTGATAGGGCGGACGGCCGTCGAAAAACGCCGCGCCTGCCTCGGTGTACACGGTCAGATCGGTCCGGTGGTCGTTCACCGGTTGGGCGTAACCGCGGCGTCGGACGTCGGCGACGCCCCAGATCGCCAAAGCGACCATCAGCGCGACGATCAATCGCCACGGCGCAAACCAGCGGCTTCGGCAAAGGGCGATCAGTTTGGCGGCCAGCGGAGATGTACCCATCTTGGTCGGCGATTCAACCACGGTTTTTCAGCGAGGCGATGTTTTTCGGCGTCGTCCCGAGTTCGGGATTTTACCCTATTTTGCCCGGTCAACGCGATCGGCAGACGTGCCCGATTGTAGCGGGGGGGCATCGAAAACGGCAATCCTGATTTTTTTGAAAGGTTTGAGAAATCCGCCGAATCTTGCAAGTTTGTCGGGCGGCGATCGTTTTCGACCTTGACGCCGACTCTCGGATGGTGAAAATCGGGACTCTGAACGAGACTGGAGAAATCGAAACGGACGCAGGCCGATGGCCGCACGGCGGTGGACGGTTGGTTGTTTCGCCGCGGTGTGAGTTCGATTCTGACAATATTCTCTTTCGACCGGGCCCCCCATCATGTCCAACCGCGAACGCTGGATCGTCTATCCGCTGTTGTTTCTTTCCCTGGGCATGGCTGTGCGAGACAAGGTGATGCCTCATGGCGTGTTGCGGGCGAAAGAGTTGATCTGCGATCATGTGGTCAGCAACCGTTCGGAGTGCCTCGCCTTGCTGGTCAACGGCCCGAAAAACCGTCCGGTCGTGATAGCCGGAACCGACACGAATCTTCGGGCGGGTTCCATCGAGACGTTCACGGAAGACGGGTTGCCGCAGGTGCAGCTTCGTTCGACGGAGTCGGGCGGCATGGTCACGGCGATCGGTCAAGCCGGCAAGGTAGTCTTGATTTTGGGCTATTTTGGACAAAATCTTGGCGTTTTCGCCCAGGCGCCGGGCTTTGCGGCTCCGATGTCGCTGACGCTGCCGTGGCATTTGGAGATGAAGCCGCGGCAACCACAAACGCCAAAGCAGCCGACCCCGCCCGATGCGTCGCCCTCGAAATCCACCTCCCCGGCCACAAAAACGTAATCACGCATGACGCAATCAGGAACACCACCATCGGGGGCGGGCGTCCCGACGTTCGATGGACCGAAATGCGACGGCGCGTGGCGTTGGCGGCTCCGCGCGGCCCTGTCCGCCATTCGGAATCCGCTGGTTTGGATTCCCGCCCTGCTGTTGTTGACATTGACGCTGTATTTTCGGTTCAGCGACGCCGACATCGTCTGGTTGCGGCCGTTTTTTGCAGGCGTCGAGGCTGGCGACCGCACGACCGAACGCTGGCCCATGGGGTCGGAATACCCGTGGCGGGCGTTCTATCGTTTGGGCGTCTATCCGGCGTTGCTTTTGGGTTTCGGCGGCTTGGTGGTTTGGGGCGTCAGCTTTTACCGTCGGGGCTGGGAACCGTATCGCGACGCCGGGCTGTTCCTTTTTCTGCTGTTGTTGATCGGGCCGGGCGTCGTGGTGAACGGCGTTCTGAAGCCTTTTTGGGGGCGTCCAAGGCCCAACGCGGTCGAGGAGTTCGGCGGTCCTCGTCCCTTCCGTGCGGTCTGGCAGTACGGCGACGGCCAGATCGAATCGTCGTTTCCGAGCGGCCACGCTTCGATGGGCTTTTTCTTGATGGCCCCGGCGTTCATCTGCTACCGTCGTCGACCTCGGCTGGCTTTCGAGTTCGTGCTGCTGGGATTGGTTGCCGGCTGTTCGATCGGATTGGCTCGCATGGTTGCGGGCGGACATTTTCCAAGCGACGTGCTTTGGGCCGGCGCGTTTGTCTACTTTCTAGGTCTGCTGATCTCCACGCCCTTTCGATTCGGAGACGAGACACCCCCATTCTGGAAAAGGGAAGACGGGAAAGTAAGTAAAACGGGCTAGCTGATGGTCCTCGCCCATCTTGCCAACCACGGGCTTGGCAGGGTATTTTGCCGTGAAGACGGCCTCGCATCAATCCTTGTGCGCAAAAGAGCCGAAGGATTTCTGCCGTGAGCGGGCAATACTCTTTTGGAAATGTGAACCATTCGTGACCAAGGTTGCAGCATGGACTCCGAGGCCCGCATGCAACGTGAAGAACTGTTGCGTCGTGCGGTCCTGGCCGGCGATGAGGACGCTTGGCGCACGTGGCATGATGAAAGCTTCGATGCTTTGTACGCATATGTTTTATGGCGTTGCGGCAAGAACCACGATCAAGCTGCGGAGACGGTTCAAGAGACTTGGCTGACGGCCGTGCGGACCATTCGCCGTTTCGACCCATGCCGAGGCAGTTTTTTGGTTTGGTTGCGCGGTTTGGCTGCCAACGTGTTGCGACATCAACTCCGGCAACGTGGCAGGTTGCAGAAGCGCGAGCAAGCGGTTGGCAGAATCGACGCCACCGAATTGCAGCGACTGGACCATCCACAAAGCGAGCGAATTGCGTTGACCCTCGACGCGCTTCCTGAGCGGCAGGAGGCGGTTTTGCGAGCGAAATACCTCGATGGCTTTTCGGTGGCGGAAATTGCCGCCCAGTGGGATGAGACTCCCAAGGCCATCGAGTCCCTGTTGGGCCGCGCACGTCAAGCATTCCGCGAGTTGTTCGAGAAGTAGGTCGTCGAGAGAAGGAGTTTTTTGGAGGTCCGATCCTATCCATGCCGATCCCTGGCGGCTGTACGGAGCGTTTTTCCAGGAGGTGACAATCATGCCTATTCCCGACGATTTTCAAGACAATTTGACGGATGCTTTGCTGCTTCCCGACGTCCCCTCCAAGGACGCGGCGTCGTTGCGCGAGGTGACACGATCTCGAACGGTTGCCGTAATCCGCTGCCGGCGACGCATGAGAAAGTGCATCCTGGCGGTGTCGCTTGCCGGTTGTTACGCTGCTGGGCTGGCGACTGTTGCGATCCAAAGATCCGCCGAGCGTGGGACGCCATCGCTCCCTCCGATTTCTTCCTTGTTGTCTGGGCCGAACGGTCCAAGAAGCCAGGAGCGTGACTCGGCCAAGTTGACTCACGCGGAGGTTGTCCTTCGTGACGCGGACCGTTGTCTTCTTGACCATGGCGACGTGAAGGAGGCGGTCCGCCGTTATGACCTTTTTCTAAATCTTGCTTCGGCCAATCCTCGGGCCGTCGTGCGGAAGCAAGACAGTTGGCTCTTGATGGCCCTAAAAGACGCAAGATCAAAGGAGTCTCCCCATGATGAAGACAAGTGACATCGGCTTGAACGGTCGACACGTCAAGTCGGGGTTGTTGGCGGCGTTTCTGGCCTTGGTCGTCGCGTCCATGGCTGCGGCGGCGGAGTCGGAGCCCACGTTGGAACAATTGTTGACCCAGGCGATGGACAATAATCCGCGCATCGCGGCCGCAAGGGCCAAAGTGACATTGGCCGAGGCGGAGCTCCGGGACGTCCGGTTTGAGGTGGCGCGGCGACTTGTCGCCTGCCGGAACGAGATCAAGGATCAAGAGCGGGCGATCGTTGCGGCGGAAGAAGCGAACCGCCGAACGCCCGACGCCGTTGCTAAGAGCGTTCAGATCGACCTCAAGGCCAAACTGGCGCGCTCTCAAAACGAGTTGCAATTTTTGACGGGGCAAACGCCGCCGTCGCTGTCGGTTGCGTCCGCGTCAAGTTCCACGACGGCGCAACACCAAGCGACACTGCAAATTCCTCGCGGTCCGATGGTCGAAAAGATTCGTAAGGCTCTCAAAGCCCCCACGACAATGGAGGCGGTTGAGACGCCGATCCAGGATATTGCTGCTTACGTGGCGGACTACTGCGGCATTGCAGTCCAAATCGACAACGAGGTTTTGGATGGCAAGGTGCCGTTTACTATAGATGTCGGAAAACGGGATAATATAACCTTGGGAGCCGTGCTGCAATTGTGGGATGACAAATTTCAGGGAGTGAAATGGGTGGTTCGTGATTATGGTCTTTTGGTGACCAGCCCCGACCGGGCGCTGGAAAAAGGATACATGCCCGCGGTCGAGTTTGCCCGTTTGGAGGCCGACGGGGCGCCGTTCATCGGTGGCAAGGGGCCAAAGTTGACGGAACCCAACGACGCTACGACAAAAGGACACGAGCAGTCCTCGCCAAAACGCGCCCGGTGAGAACCATCGTCGATCACCCCGCAAGCGAGTTCAAGCCCCCCCATCGGTCTCTGGACGCTGGAAACGCGGTTTGGCCAAACCGAGCCCATCGCGTATAATGTCGTAGACGTGTGGGGGCCAATCAGCCAGATCCGTTTACGAGGCGGCGATGCATTTCAATCCGATGTTCGATCCGATGTATTTCCTGTACATTGCCCCGGCCGTGTTGCTGGGGCTTTGGGCTCAGTTTCGCATCCACTCGGCCTACGGTCAGGCCCAGCAGATGGCCGCGCCGCTGAGCGGGGCCGCCGCCGCCCGGCATATTTTGGACTCGGCTGGATTGACGAACGTGGCCATCGAAGAAATCCCCGGCCAGTTGACCGACCACTACGACCCGCGTGAAAAAGTGCTCCGATTGAGCCAGCAGGTCTACGAGAGCCGGACGCTGGCCGCGGTGGGCATCGCCGCCCACGAGTCGGGCCACGCAATCCAAGACGCCCACGGCTACGCCCCGTTGGTCGTCCGAAACGCCGTGGTGCCGGTCGCAGGAATTGGCAGCAACGTGGGCATCTTGCTGTTGATTCTCGGGTTCGTTTTGAGCCTCAAGCCGATGATTTGGTTGGGCATCGGGCTGTTTGCCACGGTGGTTGTGTTTCAGGTAATCAATTTGCCGGTGGAGTTCAACGCCAGCAGCCGGGCCAAGGCGCAGCTTGTCGATCTTGGGATCATCGACCAGCAAGGGCTGATCTACGTCAACCGGGTGCTCAGCGCCGCGGCGTTGACCTACGTGGCCGCCACGTTGCAGGCGATTTTGACATTGTTATACTACCTGTCGCGCGTCAGCGGCAACAATCGCGACTGATGGGACGCTGGGACGGAAATTGCACGTCAAGGTGCAAGATTTCGGACCGATCGGCAACCTGTTTTTCAAGAGGGCGCGGCCGTCGAGCGGTTGGATGACGGCTCAAGAAAAAGAGCGGGCGTTCTGGACAGAATCCTTCTGCCCAGAACGCCCTCGTCGCGCGACGCATGTCGGCGCGGGCTGCAAAGGGGACGTTCGCCGCCCGCACCTCGTTTTGCTACTTCACTTCTTCCAACTTGACGGGCCGATGCTGTTCGGCCGAAATCAGTGCGGCCTCGAGCACGCGCTGGGTCTGATAGGCGTCCTCGAAATCGGGAATCGGAACCGTCGGGGCCTCGCCGGCCAACACTCGAAGGATGTCGTAGGCCTGATTCACAAACGTGTGTTCGTAGCCGATCAGATGGGCGTCGGGCCACCAGTTGGCCACATACGGATGGTCGCCGCCGTGGGTGCACATGATTGTCGACCAACCCTGAACCGCCCGGGGCAGCGTGGCATCGTAGAACTCCAACTCGTTCATCCGCTCGAAATTGAACTTGATCGAGCCCTTCGAGCCGTTGATCTCGAAACCGTTGCGGTTCTGATTGCCGGTTGCCTGGCGAGCCGCCTCGAAGCTGGCCACCGCCCCGCCCGAAAATCGGGCCAGGAACAACACCGTATCGTCCACTGTGACCTTGCCCTTGGCGACCGTCTCGGCCCCCTTCGTGACGATCCCCCCGTTGACCACGCCGGAGAACAACGTTCGCTCTTTGATGAACGTCTCGGCGATCGCGCCGGCAATCTCGGTGATTTCCTCGCCGGTCACAAAACGGGTCATGTCCACAATGTGGGCGTTCAGGTCGCCGTGCGCGCCGGAGCCCGCCAGCTTCTTGTCAAAACGCCAAAGCAACGGGACCGACTCCGGGGCCCAATCTTGCAAATAGGACGCACGAACGTGATATATTCTACCTATCTTGCCTTGTTTAATCAGTTCCCGGGCGAAAGCGACGGCGGGACAACGACGATAGTTGAACCACACGAAGGTTTTCACTTTGCCGGCGCGGGCGGCGTCGGCCATGGCTTTGGCGTCGGCCAACGAGCCGGCGATGGGTTTTTCGCAGGAGACGGGCTTGCCGGCGGCGATGGCCGCGCGGGCCACCGGGGCGTGCATGTAGTTCGGAGTCACCACGTCGACCAGTCCGACGTCGGACGAGCGGACCAGTTGCTCCCAGTCGGTCGAGATGTTTTTCCAACCCCAATTGTCGGCAAAGACGCGCGGGTTTTCTTCGGGCTGGCCAAAAACGGTGTGCATGACCGGAGTCAACGGCGGCTTGAAGAACTTGGCCACTTGGCCCCATGCGTTCGAGTGCGTTCGCCCCATGAAACCCTGGCCGATCAGAGCCACGTTGATTGCCGTCATGCGATGCTCCCTTATTGGAAAAACAAGCGGAATGGCCCGCGATGAGGTCGTTTTTCAGTAGAATCTGAAGACAACCCGTACCGAGGTCGTTTTTCAGTAGGATTTAAAAACAATCCGTACCGAGGTCGTTTATAAAACGATTTGAAAAGACTGGCAAGTAGGGCGGCAAAAAAATCGACTGGGCTGGTTTTCGGCCGCCAATCCGGGTACGATGTTCGTGCATGGATGCCTGTGAATGCACCATCCGCCCGGTGGGCTCGGTTGCCTGAAAATAAGCGGTGGAGCAGATCGCCAACCCGGTCCTCGGGCATGGACACTTTTGGGCAAGGGAGATTGCCATGTTTCCTTGGAAAAAATCGGTTGCGGCCGCCTTGGGCGTCGGATTGGTTCTCGGGCTGGCGTTGAGCGGTTTTTGGCCCCAAACGCCGCTGCACGCCGTGGCCACCGACCGAAGCGACTCCTACGCCATGGCCACCGGACCGTTGGACAATGAGGTCGAGGCGGTCTATTTTCTCGATTTTTTGACCGGCGATTTGAAGGTCGTGGTGTTGGGCCGTCAAACGACGATGTGGGCCGGCTTTTTCGAGACGAACGTCTCCACCGCGCTGAACGTCGATCCGCAGAAGAATCCAAAATACATGATGGTCACAGGCGTGACCAATTTGCGTCGGGCCGGCGGCTCACGCCAGCAGCCCAGCAGTTCCATGTGCTACGTGGCCGAAGTGACCAGCGGCAAAGTGGTCGCCTACGCTGTGCCGTGGTCGCCGGCGATGTACGTGGCCAATCAGATGCAAAAAGGGCCGTTGGTCCAGGTGGGCGTCACCAGTTTCCGCCAGGGGTTCGGCGCGACCGGTTATGCGCCCGCCGGCGGCGGTCGAGGACGGTGACCATGCAAATCACCGTCAATGGCCAATCCCGCGACGCCGACGACCAGGCAACGGTCGCCGATCTGTTGGTCGAGTTGCGCCTGGCCGACAAGCCGGTCGCCGTCGAGGTCAATCGGCAGTTGGTCCCGAAGCAACGTCATGGGCAACATCGGTTGGCCGAGGGCGATTGCGTTGAAATTGTCACGTTGGTCGGAGGAGGGTAAGTTCCATGTCGGATACAAAACCGCCGCTCGGCGACGAGTTGCGGATTGGCTCGCATGTGTTTTCCAGCCGATTGATCGTCGGCACGGGCAAATATTCCAGCTATGAGGCGATGCAGCAGGCGTTGGACGTCTCGGGCACGGAGTGCATCACCGTGGCTGTGCGCCGCGAGCGGTTGATCGACGCCCAGGGCAAAAATCTGCTCGATTTCGTCGACACGCGCCGTTACACGATCCTGCCGAACACCGCCGGATGCTTTGCGGCCGACGACGCCGTGCGCGTGGCGCGATTGGGCCGCGAGATTCTTTTGCAGATGAACAACCCCGGCGCAGATTGGGTGAAGCTGGAGGTGTTGGGCGACAAGAAAACCCTGCTGCCCGATCCGTTGGCCACGCTGCAAGCCACCGAACAACTCGTGGCCGAAGGGTTTTGCGTCTTGGTCTACACAAGCGACGATCCGGTGATGGCTCGGCGTTTGAAAGAGGCCGGGGCGGCCAGCGTCATGCCGGCCGGCAGTCCGATCGGCTCGGGCCAAGGCGTGTTGAATCGGAACGCCATCCGCATTTGTCTGGAATATCTGAAAGACAACGATCCCAACTATCCGGTGATTGTGGACGCCGGCGTGGGCGCGGCCAGCGACGTGGCCACGGCGATGGAGCTTGGCGTCGATGGCGTGCTGCTGAACACGGGCATTGCCCATGCGAAAAACCCGCTGTACATGGCCGAGGCCATGCGGTTGGCCTGTCGGTCGGGCCGGTTGTCCTATTTGGCCGGTCGGATTCCCAAAAAGCTCTACGCCACGGCCAGCAGTCCGCTGGAAGGCATCATTCACAGTGGATCGTAGTCGGCGGGCTTGCGGCGTCGCAACGGCTGCTGACATTTGAGTCGTTTCTTGCTCATCCCTTGAGCACCGCCTTTTTCGTCGTCGTCTCGCGGCACGCAAAAATGCGTCGGAGACGGCTGGCTGGCAACGACTTCCGGCGGTCGACCCTCGCGGGCTTCTCGGTTTGGCACGGCGATTGCTTTTCTGACGATCATGCCAAGGCTGGGGTGTGCTGCGCACTCGTCATGCCTTTTCGATCGCTTTTTCTTGACAGAAAGTTTTACGAAAGGCATCGATCCATGCAGATGCGAAGGTTTTGTCGGGCCGCAATGGTCGGGCTTGCGACGGCCGTTTTTTCCGGTTGTTTGGGCAATGTGGCATTTGCGGCCGAGGCTGCCGCGACGCCGGCCGCGCCAAAACTCGACACCGGCGACAACGGTTGGATGCTGGTCTGTTCGGCGCTGGTGTTGTTCATGACCGCGCCGGGGCTGGCGTTGTTCTACAGCGGATTGGTTCGCAAGAAAAACGTCCTCAGCGTGATGATGCAGTGCATCTTCTTGATGTGCCTGATGACGGTGATTTGGGGGCTCTGGGGTTACACGCTCGGCTTCGGAGGCGACACGATGACGCCGCCGCCGAAATGGTTCGGCAACACGGATCATCTGATGATGAAGGGCGTGGCGGCCACTTGGGACGAAGCCAACCACGCGGCCGTCATTCCCATGCATCCCGCATTGACGATCAATCGCCTGACGCACATGCTTTTCCAGGGGATGTTTTTCGTCATCACTCCGGCGCTGATTTGCGGCGCGTTCGCCGAACGCATGAAATTCAGCGCGATGGTTGTGTTCATGATCCTCTGGGGCACGTTGGTCTATTGCCCGCTGTGCCACGCGGTTTGGGGCGGCGGCGTGCTGCAATACATGTCGGGCGGCAATCCGAACGCGGCGATGTTCGGCGGCGGCGCGTTGGATTTCGCCGGCGGAACCGTCGTCCACATCAGTTCCGGAATTTCCGCGCTGGTTTGCGCGTTGGTGTTGGGAAAACGTTTGGGCTACGGCAGCGAACCGATGCCGCCGCATAATTTGACCTACACGGCCATGGGCGCCGCGATGCTTTGGGTCGGTTGGTTCGGATTCAACGCCGGCAGCGCGCTCAATGCGAGTGGTCTGGCGGCCAGCGCGTTCTGCGCGACGCATTTCGCCGCGGCGGCCGGCGGACTGAGTTGGGCCGCGATGGAGTGGCTCACGCGAGGCAAGCCTTCGGTGCTCGGCGCTTGTTCGGGCGTGGTGGCCGGATTGGTCTGCATCACGCCGGCCGCGGGATACGTGACGCCCATGCCGGCCCTGTTGATGGGCGCGCTGGTCGGCATCGTTTGCTTCCTGGCGTGCACGTCGCTCAAGTCGCGGTTCAAGTACGATGATTCGCTGGACGCATTCGGCGTGCACGGCGTGGGCGGCACCTTGGGCGCGATCTTGACCGGAGTGTTCGCCACCCGGGCGACCGGCGCCTTCGCCGACGGCAAACCGTTAGGCCTGTTGGAAGGCGGGCCCGTGTTGACCGCCCAGATCGCGGCCGTGCTGATCACCTGGGTCTTGGCCATCGTGGCCACCTATGTTATCCTCAAAGCGATTGATGCCGTGATGGGATTGCGCGTGGCCAGGTCGGAGGAGATCGAGGGCCTCGATTTCAGCCAACAGGGCGAAGAAGGTTATATTTTTATCTGAGGGATTTGAACGGATCCATGCTAGTCTTGCCAGGAGTCTTTCGATGAAAAAGGTCGAAGCGATCGTTCGGCATTTCAAGCTCGAAGACGTGAAAAACGCCTTGACCGAGCACGGCGTGACGGGAATGACGATCACCGAGGTCCGCGGCTTCGGCCGTCAAAAGGGCCACACCGAAATGTACCGCGGCACGGAGTACGAAGTGGATTTCGTGCCGAAGATCAAGATCGAGGTCGTCGTGTCGGACGCCAAACTCCCGGCCGTCCTGGACACGATCGTGCGTTCCGCCCAGACCGGCGCGGTCGGCGACGGCAAGATCTTCGTCTCCGATCTGACCGACGCCGTCCGCATCCGCACCGGCGAATCGGGAGAAAGCGCCCTTTGACCAAAATGGAGGGTGGAGAGCGAAGCGTGGAAAGCTTGATGACTTGCCGCGATCTTCTCTCCACGCCATGACTACTCTTCGTCCCAACGTGTTGGCGGCCAAGGATCGGCTGACGGCGGCGCATCAGGAATTTCAGCGGCGTCACGAGGCCGGAGCGACCGGCGTCGAACTGTGCGCCGCGATGACCGATCTGCGCGATCGGATCGTGTTGGAATTGACCGAGGCGGCGCTCGATGATTTGCACGAATCAGGGCCCCGGGGGCTTCTGTCGGAAATCGCGCTGGTGGCCCACGGCGGGTACGGTCGCCGCGACGTCGCGCCGTTCAGCGACGTGGACCTGATGATTTTGCATCCGCCGGGCCGGGACGATCGCGTGGCGTCGTTGGCCGAGCGGTTGTTGCGCGACGTTTTCGACGCGGGCCTGTGTTTGGGCCACAGCGTGCGAACGCCCGAGCAGGCCTGCCGGCTGGCCGCCAACGAGCCGATGATTTGCACCTCGTTGGTCGAGTCGCGGCTGCTTCGGGGCGACGCCGCGCTGTTCGCCCGATATCAAAAACAGTTTCGACGCCAAAAACGGCGCCGTGCCAGGGGCCTGATCTCCGGCGTCTTGGAGGATCGTTGGAAGGAGCAACGCCGCTACGGCGAGACGGTCTTCCTATTGGAGCCGAACGTCAAGCGATCGCGCGGCGCGCTGCGTGATTTCCAGTTGATTCGTTGGATTGGATCTTTGCGGTACGGGGCGGCGGATCCGCGCGAGTTGCATGCGCGCGGCCTGCTGAGCGAAGAGGATTTTCGGGCGTTGGAGCGGGCCTATGAGTTTCTGCTGCGGCTGCGCAACGAGTTGCATTTTCACGCGCGGCAGGCGGCCGACGTGCTCGATCGGGCCGAGCAGTTGCGCATCGCTGAGTTGCGCGGCTACAAGCCGCAGTCGGGCCTGCTTCCGGTCGAACAGTTCATGCGCGATTATTTTCGCCACACGGCGGCGCTGAACCACATCGCCACGCAATTCGCCGCCAAGGCGCAGTCGCGCGACGCATGGATCCGGACGGCCACGCTGCTGTTCGGCCATCGGGTGGACGACGGCGTGCACGTCGGGCCAGCGGGCGTGTTGGCCACGCGGCGAGCCGCCGAACGCATCAGCGGCGATCTGACGTCGATCATGCAACTGGTCGACTTGGCCAACCTGTACGACACGTCGATCGCGCCGGCCACGTGGGAAGTGATTCGGCGGCGCGCGTGCCGATTGCCGAAGGCGATGCCGCCGCCGCAAGCGTGCCGCTATTTTCTGTCGCTGTTGGCGCATCCGGCCAAGCTGGGGCCGCTGTTGCGCGATCTGCACGATGCGCATCTGTTGGAGCGTTTCGTGCCGGAGTTTCATCACGCCCGGGGCTTGCTGCAATTCAACCAGTACCACAAATACACGGTTGACGAACACTGTCTGCGCGCGGTCGAGTTTGCCACCGATTTATGGAACGACGCGGGCCCGTTGGGACGCGTGTATCGTCCGATGCCGCGAAAATACTTGCTGCATCTGGCGCTGTTGATTCACGACTTGGGCAAGGGCCGGTTGGAGGATCATCGGGAGGTCGGCGTTCAGATCGCCACCGCGGTGGCGCAACGGCTCGGACTGCCGGACGACGAGGCCGAATCACTGCGGTTCTTGGTCCACAAGCACATGCTGATGAATCATCTGGCGTTTCGCCGCGACACGTCCGACGAGCAGTTGGTGGTGCAGTTGGCCGTGCAGGTCGGTTCGCCGGAGTTGCTGCAAATGCTGTACGTGCTGACGGCGTGCGACCTCGGCGCGGTGGGCCCGAACGTCTGGGACGGCTGGAAACAAGAGGTTGTCACCGACCTGTATCACCGCACGATGCAGCACCTGGCCGGCGAAAGCCCCGAGACGACCATCGACGAATTGCCGGGCCGGCGTCGCGAGGCGGTGCGTCAAGAGTTGGGGGCGTCGCAAAACGACCCTTGGTTCGTCGAACACGTCGACGCGTTGCCGGCGGCGTATTTCAACGTGACCTCGTCCGCCCAGGCCGCCGCGGACTTGCGGCTGCTCCACGGATTGACGCTTCTACCGATGGATCGGTCGCAGGGTAAAACGATCGGCGGCGTTTCGGTCGCCGCGGCCTATCAACCGGACACCGCGACGGTCCAGCTTACGGTCGCCACGTCCGAGTCGATCATCCAGGGCATTTTTCATCGGCTCACCGGCGCGTTGAGCAGCCGCGGGCTGAAAATTCGCGCGGCGGAAATCCACACCCTGCCCGACGGATTGGTGCTGGATCGGTTCGTCGTGCACGATCCGGATTTTGCGGGCGAGCCGCCCCCGTCGCGACTGGAGCAAATCGGCCATGCGCTGGCCCAGTCGCTGCAAGCCGACGCAAACCGTCCGCCGGCGTTTCGTCGCACGTGGCAGATGAACTCGCGTCCGGCGGCGCCAATGCCGGGCGTGCCGACTCGCGTGAACATCGACAACAGCACTTCCGCCCAATTCACGATCATCGACGTTTTCACGCACGACCGCACGGGGCTGTTGTACGCCGTGGCCCGGGAGTTGTTCGAGTTGGAGCTATCGGTCAGTCGCGCGAAGATCGGCACGTATCTCGATCAGGTCGTCGACGTGTTTTACGTCACCGATCGGCAAGATTGCAAGATCCGAGATGAACGCCGGTTGGAGGAGATTCGCCGTCGGCTGCTTGAGGTGGCCGAACGGAAACCGGATGCCACGTAATCGTCGCTTTAGCGTCGCGCCAGCACGACCATCTCGTCGGGCCCCAGAAATCGTCGCTGGCGAAAAATTTCTTCGAGTCGGCCGGGGAATTGTTTTTGCACGTCGACGGCGTGTCGGCTGGTCGTGATGACGTAGGCCGGGCCGGGCGTTTTGAGAAACTGCCGCAGTTGGTCGACGGCCGGACGATCCGGTTCGTTCATGCAACGGACGACCGGGTGGCCGGCGTAGTAGACCGTGCTTTCGCGGAAGAATCGATACGTGGCGATCGAGGCCCGGGACACGTCGCCGCTGTGGGCCTGAATGGCGGCGATCATGGCCGGACCGTTTTGATGCCGATCGACCCGCGTCGCGCCCCAGCCGAACATGGCCGTCAACAGCACGACAGCCGTGACGGTCAGGCCGATGGCCGCCGACCGTGGCCGGCCTTGCGAGGTTTGCCGCCAACACCACACGCCGCCGACCACCGGAATCAGGCCCAAAATGCCCAGGATCGCGTCGCCGGGCAGATAGGTGCGAGCGACGATCGGGACCACGATCGCGATGCCGACGCCGACCAAAATCAGCGAAAGCCAAGCGTTGCGAAGCCAACTGCGGCCGAGGCTGGCCGGTTCGGTTTGCCAACGCTCGACCAGCCGGGCCGTCAGCAGCGCCAATGCGGGATAGGCCGGCAACAAGTAATGCGGCAATTTCGTTTTGCAGACCGACCAGAACACCAACCACGTGGCGAACCAACACAGAGCCAGCACACAGCCGTCGCTGTCGCGCAGTTTTTGACGAACGCGCTGCCAAGTGTCGATCAACGTGGGCCCCAGCAAAATCGACCACGGAAAAAATCCGACCAGCAGGGCCGGCAGATGATAAAAGTGGTAGGAGAACGAGACTAGCAGCGCGAGCGTTTGGTGCAGATATCCGCCGACGTCGCCATGGCCGAGAATCGGTTGTTGGAACGGACGGAGGTTGAACTCTAGGAAAAACTGTCGGGGCCACTGGCCGTGTGTTTGCACGCCGACCCAAACGTACCACGGCAGCGCGACGGCCGCGACGACCAAAAAGGCCGTCAGGGGTCGCATCCAAAGGGCCGATCGCAACAGGTTGCGCCAGCCGTCGGTCACGAGCAAATAGAGCCCCATGGCCGCCAACGGCAGCACCAATCCGACCGGTCCTTTGCCCAGCACGGCGATGCCCAAGCATGCGTACATCGGCACGGCGTCGCGCAATGGGAAGGATGAGCCGCCGCGTTTTCGTCCCAGCACGAACCACCAAAAGGCCAGCGTCGTGACGAGCGTCAGCGCGGCGTCGACCGTCGCGGCCCGGGCTGAAATGGCCATCAACACGGTCGTGGCGGTGATCAGGCCCGTCCATAGCCCGACCTTTGCATTGCAAAGCACGCGGCCCAAATGGAACGCCGCCAGCGCGGTAGCCATGCCGAACACGGCCGAGAAGAATCGGGCGCCCAGCTCGTTGACGCCGAACAGCTTGAACCCGGCCATCATGGTCCAAAACATCAGCGGCGGCTTTTCGGGAAACATGGCGCCGTTGAAACGCGGCTCGACCCAATCGCCGCGCTGGAGCATTTCGCGCGAACAGGTGGCGTATAGGGCCTCGTCCATGTCCCAGAGCGACGCGCCGCCGAGCTGGGTGAAAAAGACGATGCCGGCGGCCGCCGCGATCCACAGTTGATACCGCACTTCAGGACGCACGACAAAAACTCCTCAAAAGATCCCAAGACCGATGCGATCTTGCGGCGAGGAACGCGAGTTTGGTATAAGAGAACAAACTAGCCAACGGAACGAGTGATACTCTAAAACATCCGGCCGGTTGGGCCAACACCACTTTTCGCTTGCCGATGACTCCAAAGTGCCCAATTTGGCGTAATTTTTTCTTACCCCTGGCGCTATTGGCCGCGGCCGCGTTGGCGTTGGCGGTCGACGTTCGCGTGGCGGCGGCGTTTCGGGCCTGGAATCAAACGCCCACGGTCCGGTCGTATTTGGGGCTTTTCGGCATGTTCGAGACGTTCGGCCATGGGGCCGGCGTGATCGTGCTGGTGCTGGCGCTTCATCAACTTGATCCGAAGCGTCGCTGGGCGATTCCTCGCGTGTTGACCTGCGCGCTGGCCGCCGGATTGGCCGCCGATCTGGTCAAATTGCTGATTTTTCGGACGCGGCCCTACGATAGTTCGCTCGTGGGCTCGGTTTGGACGACCTTTGGGCCGTGGTTTCCGTTGTGGGGCGCCGGCAGCTCGGGCCAGAGTTTTCCGTCGGCGCACACGGCCACGGCGGTCGGGTTTGCCGCCGCGCTGTGCTGGCTCTATCCGCAAGGCCGATGGCTTTTTTCGATCCTGGCCGCGCTGGTCGGATGCCAACGGATTGTCTGCGGGGCGCATTTTCCAAGCGACGTGTTGGTCGGTGCGGCGACCGGCTACACGGCGAGCCTGTTTCTGTTGAAGATCGGCCCGGCGTCGGCGTGGTTCGATCGCAAGGAAACGATCTGGCGGGCTGGCTGGGGCGGGTCAGTCGCTGATCCCGAACCGGTGGATCGTTAGCTGCTCGAACCGTTCGCCCGGCCGAAGCAACGTCGACGGAAAGTCGGGGTGATTGGGCGAGTCGGGATAATGCTGAGTTTCAAGACACAGGGCATGGTGGCTTGAAAATCGCTTGCCATGTTGGCCGACCATGTCGAGCCCATTGGCCGTGTAAAACTGCAGGGCCGGCTGCGTCGTGAAAATGTCCATCGTGCGGCCGCTGGTGGGTTCGACCACGCTTGCCGCCAGCGAGCAGTTGGCGCTGCCGTTCAACGCGTAGCAATGGTCGTAGCCGCCACCGGTCTGAGCGATTTGAGCGCCGATGGGTGTTGATTTCAAAAAATCGAACGGCGTGCCGACGACCGATCGAAGCGCTCCAGTCGGAATCAGGCCCGAATCAACGGCCAGATAGCGGTCGGCATGAATCGTCAACCGGTGGTCCAAGACGTCGCCCGATCCGCCGTTGGCCAGATTCCAATAGGTGTGATTGGTCAGATTGACAACCGTTGCCCGGTCGGTCGTGGCCGAGTAGTGCATTCGCAGTTGGTTGTCGTCGGTCAGGCTGTAAACCACTTGGACGGCGAGTCGACCGGGATAGCCCTCGTCGCCGTCCGGGCTGACGTAGGAGAAGGCCGCGCCGGCCGAGTCCGCCGCCGTGATCGGTTCGGCCTGCCAAACCACTTCGTCAAATCCGACGAGCCCGCCGTGCAGATGGTTGGGGCCGTTGTTCACGGCCAAATGATACTCAACGCCGTCGATCGAAAACCGCCCCTTGGCGATCCGATTGGCGTAGCGGCCCACCGTGGAGCCGAGACACGGATGGCCTTTCACATAGTCGTCCAACGAGCCGAGCGTCAGGGCGATGTTGGCCGGCTCGCCGTTTCGGTCGGGCGTTTCGACCGACGTGATCGTGGCCCCGAAGGTCATGATCGTCACGCGCAGCCCATGGGCGTTGGTCAGCGCATATTGTTCGACATCGACGCCGTCGGCCGTGCGGCCGAGCGAAGTTTTTTGGACAGAAGCCATGATTCCTACTGGTTCTTCTGGCAGAATTCGAGCATGAAGTCGCGCAACAACTGCACGCCTTCGATGGGCATCGCGTTGTAGATCGACGCGCGGCAGCCGCCGACCGACCGATGGCCCTTCAACTCGCACAGCCCTCGCTCGGCGGCCTGTTTCAGGAACGGCTCGTCGTGGGCGGGATTGGCCAATCGGAACGGGACGTTCATCATCGAACGGCTCGACGGTTCGGCGTGGCCCTGATAAAAGCCGTTCGAGTGGTCGATCACGTCATAAAGCAGCATGGCTTTGCGACGGTTCAGTTCGGCCATTTTGTCGAGGCCGCCGATCTGGTTCAAAAGCCAATCGGTGACCAGCTTGACGATGTAGATGGCGAACGTCGGCGGGGTGTTCAGCAGCGACTTGCCCTCGGCCAGCACTTTGTAGTTGACCAGCGACGGCAAATCGTCCGGCGAGCGAGCGACCAGATCGTCGCGGATGATGACGATCGTCACCCCGGCGGGCCCGGCGTTCTTTTGGGCGCAGGCGAACAACACGCCGTATTTTTTCATGTTCACCGGACGCGAAAGGAAATCGGACGACGAATCGCAAATCAGCGGAGCGTCGCCCACGTCCGGCTCGGTCGCGTACTGCACGCCTTGGATCGTCTCGTTCGAGGTCATGTACGTGTAGGCGGCGTCGGCGACCAGGTTCAACTCGCTTTGTTTCGGCGTGCGATTGAAATTGAGCGGCTTGCCGTCCCAGGCCACATGCACCTGGCCCTGGGTTTTGGCTTCGTCGTGGGCTTTTTTGCTCCACGTGCCGTCGACGATGTAGTTGGCTTTTTTGCCGGTTCCGTGCAGCAGGTTCATCGGGATCATGCCGAATTGCAACAGCGCGCCGCCTTGCAGGAACAGCACGCGGTAGTTGTCCGGAATGCCCAGCAGGGTTCGCAGGTTGGCTTCGGCCTGATTGATGATCTTGTCGAAGGCTTTCGAACGATGGCTGATCTCGAGGATCGAAATGCCCGTGCCCGGCAGGGCCAGCAAATCGCGTTGGGCCTCTTCGAGCACGGGAAGGGGCAAGACGGCCGGTCCGGGCGAGAAGTTATAGACGCGCTTTTCCATGTTCGCACCTTATTCGAGAAGTATTTTATTTGGCACAAAAGCACACGATTGTTAGTTTAACCGACCCGGGGCGCAAAAAAAGGGGGGCGGGGGATGGCAGAGTGGGAATGGTGGGCGGGGTTGGTGAAAAACCAATGTTGGGCAAAAAACACCCACGCGCCATTCCACGTCTGCTGTCGCCTCGCCCCCTCGTTTTTACTATCGTTGCCGATGCGGCGTCGGACTCCGCATGGATCAGACCTTAAACTGGCCGACCAACTGGCGGAGCGTCTCGGCCTGAGCGCCGAGTTCTTCGCTGCTGGAGGCCATCTCCTCGCTGCCGGTGGCGGCCTGCTCGGTCGCCTGGGCGACGATCTGAATCGCCTTCGAGACTTCCGTGGCGTTGCCGGCTTGCTGCACGGTGGCCGTGGCGATCTCGGCGATCTTCGCGGCGGTCGCCTCGGCGGCCTCGATGATCTGCTTGAGCGATTGGCTGGTCTGGTCGCTCAGATGCGAGCCCTCTTCCACCCGGCCGGTCGATTCCTTGATGAGGGCCGAGATTTCCCGGGCGGCTTGGTTCGATCGTTCGGCCAGCTTGCGGACCTCGTCGGCCACGACGGCGAATCCCATGCCGTGCTCGCCGGCTCGGGCCGCTTCGATGGCTGCGTTCAGGGCCAGCAAGTTCGTTTGGCTGGCGATCTCCGAAATGACTTGGATGATCTCGGCGATCTGGGCCGAACTGCCGCGGATTTGGCTCATCGACTCGCTCGACTTTTGCACGGCGACGCTGCCCTGCTCGGCCAGGCTGTTCGACTCGTTGGCCACGACGTTCGCTTCGTTCGCATTCGTCTTGACCACTTCGACGGATCGGGCCAATTCCTCGATCGAGGCGGTCATTTCCTCGACGCTGGCGCTTTGCGACTGGGCGGCTTGGGCCAGGGTTTGCGAGTTCTCGGCGATCACGCGCGAGCCCTCGGCGAACTGATTGGCGCTCTCGGTCAACTGGCTCATCGCGTCGCGGATGTTGACGACCACCAGATTGACGTCGTCGCGGAGCCGGCCGTAAATGCCTGGATACTCCTTGGCGACCGGTTGCGTGAAATCCTTTTGGGCCATGCACATCAACGTCTTGGCGATGTCGCGGATCGGCACGACGAAGCCGTCGAGCATGTTGTTCATGCCGCCGATGATGTCGTGGAACTTGCCTGGGAACCGCGAGGCGTCGGCCTTGCTGTCCAGTTCGCCCTGGGTTGCGGCCTTGGCCAAGTTTGTGCTCTCGGCGATCAGCCCGTTGATCGCGTCGATGCATTGATTCACACTATCCCGGATCTCGTTGAAGTCGCCGTTGTAGTGGTCGGTGATCTTCGGGGGGATGTCGCCCTTCGAGATGCGGTTCATATAGTCGGCGCATACGCTCAACGGTCGGGTCAGGGCGTCGAGCGTGTCGTTGATGCCCGTCAAGATGGGACGGAACTCCAAGCTGACGAGCTCCGGATTGCCTCGGACGTGGAGTTGTCCGGCCACGGCGGCCTGCGACAGCCGGTCGGCCTCGCCGATCACGGTCCGCAGCATTTTCGACACGTTCGTCGAAATGAACAGCGCCAAGACGACCATGACGAGGGCGCCCAGACCGATGGTGGCGAACATCAGGGTCGCACTGCTCGACGCGTCGGCGATCGCTTGCGACGCAGCCTCGGCGGCGAGTTTTTCGTTGAACGCGACCAAGGCGCCCAATTTCTCCGACGATCGGTTCATGGCGTCGCGCGAACCGGACGCCACGTCCATCGACTTGGCGTCGACGGCCAACACCTTGGGGTCGTCCAGCTTCAGGCCGTCGGCGACCAATTTATCCTTTTGTTGGGCCAGCGACTGAACCGCATCGGCGGTTTTTCGCCAGGTTTGCCAAGCGTCGAGGCACTCACGCCACATGGCCGCTTCTTCGGACGACTTGGCCAGCGCGTCATAGTTCTTGATGCCGCCTTGCGCCAGAGCCAAGCCCATGGCGAGTCGCTCGTATTGTTGCTTGCGCACGGCCGGCGCCATCATCTGCGGATGAACGAGTCCTCGCATGCCGTAGCCGGCGTGCATTTGTCCGGCGGCGATGTTGCCGAGGTTGGACACGCTCGGCAGCCGCGATGTTCCAATGTTGGCGGTATGACCGGACAGTTTGCCGATTCCTCGATAGCCGACCCATCCGACCGTCACGGCGACGGCAATGGCCAAGCTGAAACCGGCCAACACTTTCGTACCCGTCTTCATTCGTGCGTGCATAAAAATCTCCTTGTTGTGCGAATGATGACCAAACATAGGTCGTAATTGCTACCATAAAAAAGGAGAGTCAAGGCATTTTAAGGACTTTGAAAACCCTTTCCCGCCGAGTTTGTCGGTTGTGCAAGCCGCGTCGGTTGGAACGGATTTGTCAAACAACCGCCTCGTGGTTTGGACGCCGGGCGACGGGCGAATTAGCCCCCGAGTCGATCGAAAAATCACCGAAGCGAGCCGATCCCCTCTGTCAGGTTGTGTGCGCCGGGGCCTTTGGTCGGCAATTCGTTTGACACTCCACCTGCACTCAGTACAATGAAAGGAGTGGGCGGACTCTGGGTCCGTCGCTGTCCGGTAACACCTATTGAGGTCGAATGTTATGGGTGGTCTTGGTCCGTTTCATTGGCTGATTTTGGCGGTGATCGTATTGCTGTTGTTTGGCAACCGGCTGCCGAGCGTCATGCGCTCGCTCGGCCAAGGCGTTGTCGAGTTCAAAAAGGGTTTGCAGGGCATCGAGGACGATGTCAAGAGTGCGGCGGCCAACAGCAGCAAGATCGAAGATCAGTCGAGCAAGCCGCAAGCGACTGAGGCGAAGCAGAACGAGGCCGAGCCCGTTCAGAGGTAGTCGCCATGAGTTGCGTGTTCGCCTTTCTCGATCCGAGCCCGATGACGCTGTTGATTCTCGGCGCGCTGGCCGTGATGCTTTTCGGCGAGCGTTTGCCCGAGGTGGCCCGCTCGTTCGGCAAGAGCTTCATGGAAGTCAAGAAGGGCGTGCGCGGAATTCAGCAGGAAATTGAAAACGCCGTCCACTCGGCCGGTTCGAACGACGCGTCTTCCTCGTCCCACCCAAGCTACAGCAGCTACGAGGAACCGGAGGATCGCCAAGAGGCGACCGCTCCAAAGTTCGAGCCGCCTCCTGCCCCTTAAGCCGGCACTTTCAAGAGAGAACGTGGCTCCAAGGCATGGCTCGAACCGCTCCGCTTGTCGCCGATTGGTACGATCATCCCCGGTACTACGACATCGCCTTTCGCGATGAGACCCGGGCCGAGGTGAATTTCATCGAGGCCGCGTGCCAAACCTATGGTCGCGGTCCCGTGCGGCGATTGTTCGAGCCCGCCTGCGGCACCGGCCGACTGGTGACCGAACTGGCCGCCCGCGGCTATCGCGTCACCGGGTTGGACTTGAACCGGCCGTCGTTGGAATTTTTGCGGCGTCGTTTGCATCGGCGAGGACTTCGGGCGACGGTCTTGCACGGCGACATGGCCGATTTTCGACTTCGGCAACCGGTCGACGCGGCGTTCTGCACGTTCGACGGTTTTCGCCACCTGCTCAGCGAGTCGTCCGCGCGTCAGCACCTGCAATGCGTGTCCGACCATCTTCGACCGGGCGGAATCTACCTCCTCGGTTTTCATCTGCTGCCGCTGGACGCCTCGGACGAATGCATCGAACGCTGGACGAACTGTCAAGGCCGCACTCGGGTGACCGTCACGCTGCGAGTGCTTTCGACCGATCGGCGGCGACGTCAGGAACAATTGCGCGTGAGCCTGTTGGTGCGCAACGGCCTCCGCGAGTTTCGGCTTCGACACGATTTCCCGTTCCGCATGTACACGGCCGCCCAATTCCGACGACTGTTGAAATCCGTTCCGTCGCTCGAACTCTGCGCGATCCACGATTTTTGGTACGAGATGGACCAAACGTTCCCATTCAACGACGAGCTGTCGGACAGCGTGTTCATCTTGCGGAAGCTAGGAGGGAAAAAGATCGGACGAGATGGAAAGCGATTTGCCGGGGTTGCGGTCGGTGTGAGACGGCAAAATAGGAAAGGGGAAAAAGGAAAAACGGTCGAGCCTTAACGAGAAGTGATTTCGCTATTTCGTCTAGCTTATTCATCTTGTTTTTTCTTCTTCCTTCCCATTTTCCCCTTTCCCCTCTTCACACAGACGTTCAAGGAGCCAAAAGCCGTTCCATTTTGGAAAAGTTGGCAACTTAGGAAAACCTTAACGATTTTTCCGGTTTTTCCGAAAGTTTCGGCTACGCAAGTTCCGATAAGTTTGCCGGTTGCAGATCGGTCGCGGTAGGTCCGTGAGCCGACCCCCTGATCGGAGGACTTGTGATGAACGTGACCAAACATTGGTTTTTCGGCTTGGCGCTGGGCATCTCGGTGTGCGGGACTGCCTTGGCCCAATCTTGGCAACCTGCTCGGTCGTCGCAAAGCTCGCAGAGCGATGATTCATCGGCCGTAACGCAGGTGGACTGGCAAGAACGAGTTTTAAGGCGTCCGCAGTCGTCGCTGCAATGGCAATCGTCGCAGCGCGGCGGGACGTATCAAACGGCGCGTCGTTCGGCCTATAGCGACGAGATGGCGGTGGAAACGTCCGGTTCGACCGCGAAGGCGCCGGCCGCTCGACGTCAAGCTCCGTTGGCCACCGACGCGGAAGTGATTCCGCCCGGCCAAGCGCAGCCGTTCGAGCCCATCGCCAGCGAAGGTCCCTTCGCCGACCCGGGCCGCGGCGGACGCCGATGCGCCAGTTGCGGCGGCGGTGGCAACGTGGACGGCGAGATGGTCGAGGGCGGATCGAGTTGCGACACGTGCGACACGTGCGACGGGCCGGCTTGCGGCGAGCGCTGCAACTTCGGCTGGGAAGTGTTCGACGGTTGCTGCGAACCGCTGCTGCGAGGCATCTCGGTGTTCGCCGGAGCCGACGCCTTCAAAGGCCCGATGGATCGCGGATCCAACGGCGACTTCGGCGTGAACGAAGGCATCAACATGGCCCGGCCCTTGGGCGATCCCTGGGGATGCGGCTATCAGATCGGCGCGAATTTCGTGCAGAGCAGCTTCTCGAGCGCTCGAAATGAGGAAACGGAATATCGCGATTTGCCCTATCGGAAACAATACTTCGTCACGGCCGGCATTTTCCGAAACGCCGATCCGTGCGGCGGATTCCAGTGGGGCGTCGTCTACGATTACCTCCATGACATTTATTATCAAAACGCCGATCTGCAACAGATCCGGTGCGATCTCGGGTTTTCCTTCTGCGGCGGTTGCGAGGCGGGCTTCTACGGCGCGTTCAGCGTCAACAGCGACAAGTATGAAGTCGGCCGAACCGTTCTCGGCAAGCTCGAGTCGACCGACATGTTCACCATGTACTTGGGCCAGCGGTTTGAAAACGGTGGCCACGGTCGTCTGTTCGGCGGAGCCACGAGCAACGGCGACGGCCTGATCGGCGGCAATCTCTGGTTGCCGCTCGGACGCAGTCTTGCCTTGGAAAACCGGCTGACCTACTTGATCCCCAACGGCAAAATCACCGGCCAGCGCGATACGGTCTCGCAAGAACGCGAAGGCTGGGGCCTGACGATGCAGTTGGTGTGGTACCCGGGCCAAAGCGCCAAGTGCCAGCCGGAAAATCCGTACCGTCCGATGCTCGGCACGGCGGACAACTCGACATTCATGGTCGATCGAGTCAACCGCTAACGACGCGATCGCTCGGTTGACAACAAATCAGGGGACCGGTGGGACGGACATTCGTGACCGTCCCATCGGTTTTTTCTTGACCCCTCGGATCGCCAGCTCTTTTTTCGGGTGAACCCTCTTGACAGCACAGTGAATAGTGTTATAGTAGTGTAATCACTAAGGAAAAGTGCCGTGCGAATACGGGTTGAAACATCCTCGGGCATGCCGATTACGCGGCAGATTGCGGCTCAGATTCGGGCCCAATGCGCCAGCGGGGCGTTAAAACCCGGCGACCGGCTGCCCTCGGTTCGCGTGTTGGCCGCCGAACTGTCGGTCAACCAAAACACGGTCCTTCGCGTCTACGAACGCCTCACGGCCGAGGGGCTGCTCCAGCGACGCCATGGCGACTGCACGTTCGTGGCCGATCGCGTGCCTGGCGGCCAGATGGAGTCGCAACGCCGGGTGCTTCATCAACAGATCGGCAAAACGGTCGAGCTGGCCAAACTGCTCGGCGTGGACAGGGCGGAACTGGACGAGCTGATCCACGAGGCGTTCGAGGCGCCGTCGAGCAACGGACAGTCAACCGACACCTCAAGAAAACGAAAATCTTCGGAGGAGCCCCTATCATGACGGACGCGGCGGTGGAACTTCGCGGCATCGTGAAATCGTACGGCAAAAAGGCCGTGTTGACGGGCCTCGATCTGGACGTGCCCAAGGGGTCGGTGTTGGGACTGTTGGGCGCGAACGGCGCCGGCAAGACGACGCTGCTGAAATGTGCGCTCGGCTTGATCCGTCCGCAGGCCGGCGAGGCCCGACTGTTGGGCCAAAACGCTTGGACGCTGGACGCGGAGGTGAAGCAGCGGATCGGCTATGTGCCGCAGGTGATCGGGCTGTATCCGTGGATGCGGGTGCGTCACCTGATCGACTACACGGCCGCGTTCTATCCGAATTGGAACCACGAGTTGGCGGCCCGACTGATCGAGCAATGGGCGATTCCGTTGGACGATCGCGTGGGTCCGCTGTCGGTCGGTCAGGGCCAAAAACTGGCCATCCTTTTGGCGTTGGCCCACGAGCCCGATCTGCTGTTGCTCGACGAACCGGCGGCAAGTCTCGACCCGCTGGCCCGGCGTCAGTTTTTGCAACTGCTCATCGAGTTGGCCGAGCCCGGCCGCCGCACGGTGGTTTTTTCGACGCACATTACGTCGGACTTGGAGCATGTGGCCGATCGGGTGGCGATTTTGAAGTCCGGTC
>JBDKTJ010000044.1:0-8399 GCA_039698075.1 Thermoguttaceae bacterium
CACCGCCTGGTGTTCCGGCCCAATCAGCAGGCAAACCTTCCGATAGCCCGCCCGAGCCAACACGTGCAGCACGTAGTCCAAAAAAGGACGCCCGATGGGGATCATCGCCTTCAAGCCGCAATCCGCCATGGCCGCCTGCGACGGGTCCAACTGCGCCGCCGGATCCGACTTCCGCATTCGGGTGCCCAATCCGCGGGCCAAAATCACCGCATGATCCATCGTTGCTTCCCTCGCTGATCGTGTGTCGCCGCTTAGTATTTTAGCAATACTAACAAAACAAGGCAAGACGAGCTGTTTTCCGCCATTTTCGAGCGAGGAACAGGGCTTTTTGCGATTTCCACGTAGGGGGGTAATGATTCGCGGAGGGTGGATTTTCGCGACGACGATCCGATTGGCGTCGACTGGTCGGGCCAGCAAGAATTTTAGGCCGCTTTACGGGTGAAAGAACGGAAGCGAGGGGCGCAGCGGTTGCGTTCCTCGTCCCGCCCCCACGCATCATTCCGTCTGTTCAATCGCCCGATCGAGCAGTTCCGGCAGCGTGTTGAGCGACCGCAGATCGGCGACGATTCGCGGATGCGCGAAAATGCGCACCCGTTTCACGTAGTCGTCGAACTGCTCGGTCGCCAACGCCCGCAACACCGGCGACACCTCGCCCAGCGACCGATAGCGGCCTTCTTTCGGAAAGAAAACATCGACGTCGAACTGCACTTCGCGCGTGATCGGCGGCGCGTCGAACAGCAACTCATGCGGCGCAACCACCCGGCCCAGCGTTTCGCTGGTCAACGAGGCAAACCGCTCGGCGCAGGCCGTCAGCCAGGGGTAAGGCCGTCGCGTCAGTCGCCGGTAAAACTCGGGCTGTTCCACGAGGCTGTATTGAGCCAGTCGTTTGTAGAGTTTTCGCACGGGGCCGAACAGACCGTCGAGCAATTCGCCGGCCGGACCGGCGCCGCCCGCTCGCATCAGTTCGCCGATCATCTCGGATTCGGTCATGCGGAACAGGGCGTCGAGGTCCAACATGCCGTGGAGCAGGAAGAACGCCCGCTGCAACATCGCCGTGGCCGCGCGAACGCTGTGATGCCAATAGACTTCGCTGAACATCACGTATCGGGCAAACACCATCAATTCCGCCGCCGTCTTGGCCTTGTCGGTCACGGCCAGCCCGTCGCCGGCCTCGTTCAAGCACAGGCTGCCGAGCAATCGCTGTTGATCGAAATGGCGTCCGTATGGAACGCCGGCGTGCAGACTGTCGCGATACAGATAGTCCATCTTGTCGATGTCGATCGGGCCCGACAACATGCTGGCCAAAATTCGCCCGGCCTGGTCGCGCGGCTTTTCGCTCAGCAAAGCGACCACGTCGCGCGGATTGACGCCCCAATCGTGGCGCAAGACGTCGGCGATCTCGCCCTCCAACAAAAAGCTGTTGGCGAACAACTCGTGGCTGGGCACGCTCGGCAACCGGATGTCTTCGATCGGGTGGCAAAACGGCCAATGGCCCAAATCGTGCAGCAACGCCGCGGCCAAAAACACCTCGGCGTCTTTCGGCTGAATGGCTTTGGCGAATCGCTCGTCATGCGACAACTGTTTCAAATACAGCAACGCCAAACGATACACGCCCAAGCAGTGTTCGAATCGCGTGTGCAACGCCGCCGGATAGACCAGACTGACCAGGCCTAACTGGCTGATCCGGGCCAAACGCCGAAAATCGGCCGCGTCGATCAACTGCCGCACCCGAGGCGTCAGCGGCACGTCGGTCTCCGGCGGAATGCGAACCAATCCGCGGCGCGAATCCAAAGCGACGACTTCTGGAATAGTCAGGATGGACATTTTTTAGGGCCGATTTCAGCAAGGACGCCCGACGCCATTTTTCCTAATCCCTAACCTCTAATCCCTAATTTTTCAAACATCCCACACCCATTTCATGCCCGCAACCCATCGCAACACGACCGTGGCCAGGACGTAAAAACCGTAATGAAGCATGGCGTCGCCGAAACGAAGGTCCAACGAAGCCATGGCGAACATGCCGCCCACGACGACCATCGGCGGCGCAATCAGACACCAGTTCCACAGATCGCCGGTCACCAGGCCGCGCAACGTCATCAGGGCGAACACGCCCCAAAGAGCCGCGTAGGCCAATCCGCAAATCGCCGATCGAACGTAAAGCGGCACTCCACGATACGGCTCCAATTCGGCGTCACAAAGCATCCCGTACGCGGCAACCGCCAGCAGCGGCGAGATGGCCAACAGGCTGGCCACCAAGATGACTGGATTGTAAAACAGCCCGGTCCGTCCGCCGCCCCAGGCAAGCACCAATACGCACAGCACCGTCGCAATGATCAATGCGACCGTCACCGGCTGAAATCGGACGGGCACAAACGCCTCGGGCTTGATGACCAGCTTGCCCGAAACGCTTTTGCCGCCCCCGGAAAATTCCTCCGGCGCGTGGACTTTCACCTCCTGCGATTTGTCGGGCACCTTGAGGATGCGTTTGCACTTTGGACAAGGGCCCGACCGCCCGGCGAACTGGTCGCTGACTTTGAAGCTTTTTCGACAACCGGGACAAACGACGATAATCGACATAAGAGAAACTCGCTGCCGAGGCCTGCTTCCGCTGTTCCCTCCCTAGTTTCGCACACGCGACCGGGCTGTCAAGGATCAGCCAATTTCTCGTGCGACGATTGTCTCCCCCCAATCTGTGAGGTACGATCAAATAGCGCGAAATCAACCCACAATACCCCCATCTTTGGTGGAAATCGGCGATGATCGAGTTTCTTTGTCCCAACGGGCACCGAATTCGTTGTCAAGCGGCCCAAGCCGGCCGACCGGCCAAATGTCCGCGCTGCGGGGTCAAGTTTCTCGTGCCCGATCCGATGGCCTCGAACGTCTCTCCGGCCACCGGCGCCGACTCCGACGTGTCTCGGCCCGACTTCACGGAATCCGGCGCGTCGAGCAAGCGTCTGCCTACTTTGGGTGATGCGGAAAAGAAAGAGCAGGCGTTCGAGTTTCTATGCCCCAATGGGCATCGTTTGCACGGACCGATCAGTTTGCAGGGCAAGCCGGGCGAGTGTCCGCTGTGCCAGGCGCGGTTTCGAATTCCCACCTACGAAAATGTCTCGACCGAGGACGTGGCCGCCGGAGACGTCGTCCTTGGCCGAATCGACGACCGCAGCAGTTCCGACTTGGCCCGACTCGCCTCAACCGATCGCGGAGCCGCCGGTCAGGCCATGGCCGCGTTGTTCGCCCGACTTTGGGATCTTCGGTCCGAGGACACCACGATCGAACTTCGACTCCGCGACGGCGAAGCCATCGTGCCGTACCAGTTCCTCAAAAAGCTGTCGCAACAAAGCGGCCAAGGCGTTTTTACCGTGAAAGAGCCGGACGGCAGCACGGCAGTCGTCGTGATGGCCTGGAATGCGGTGGCTCGAGCGACCGTTCGGGGACTGGGAGAGTTGCCGAAAGAATTGGCCGACTGATTCCCGTCGCGGTCTCCGATTTTTTTCCGCCCTGCGAGACGCCGGTCATTCTTCCTCGTGCAGATCGGCCTCGGTGATCATCGAAAAACCCTTCGCTACGAGCGTTTCCTGGGCGATTTCGAGGTTGTCGACCATCAGCGCCACGGTGGCATGGCCGCGAGGACGCACCAGAAGCGGATACGCCTGGATGATGTTCACCTCCGCCTGCAACAACGCCGTGCAGATGTCCAGCAACGCTTGCGGTCCCTCGGGCAATTCCACGCCGATCAGGTCGCTCTCGATGATCGTCAGGCCGGCCCGCTCCAAAATCTCCCGTGCCGGTTCCGGATGGCTCAGCAGAAACCGGACGAATGCACACTCGGCGTTGTCGGAAATCGACAGCGCGACGATCCGCACCCGGCTGCCCTCGAAACGGCGAATGACTTCGAGGAGCTTGCCTACCGAATTTTCGAGAAAAACGGTAAACTGGCGGATCGTTGGGTAGTTTTTGCCTCGCATCGTGGAGTAGTCAACCACGTTGGACGCTTCAAACGCCATGAGATTTGCCCCCGAACATTTTTTTATGGATGGATACCGCTATCCGACTATAGGTTGTAACTTCAGGCTTGAAAAGCCCCATCCCCCCGTTATACGACCAAGAACGTGGAGTCCGTAATGATCCGACAACACGAAATCGAATTGCGAGTGCGATACAAAGAATGCGACCCGATGGGCTTTCTGCACCACGGCAACTATCTTACCTATTTTGAAATCGGTCGGACCGAACTGCTTCGGGCCTCGGGCGGCAATTATCGACAGATGGAGGAGTCGGGCCTGTTTGTCGTCGTCGTCAAGGTGGAATGTCGCTACCGCCGGCCCGCCCGATACGACGATCTGTTGCGGCTTCGCACGACGATCGTCCGAGTGACCCAGGTGAAAATCGAGCATCAATACGAACTGTTTCGCGGCGAGGAGTGTTTGGCCCTGGCCCACGTCACACTGGCCATCGTCGATCGAAACGGTCGCGTCCAACCCGTCCCCGACTGGATGAACGACGAATAAGTCCGCCCGTGTCCGATGTCCGTTCGCCACGGTCCGGGGCGCAGTAAATTCTTGCGGTCAAAATAGGCAAAACTTGTAGGGTGCGTGCTTGCACGCACGCGGAATCGCACGATCCATTCGCGAAGATGAGAAATCATGAAGGTGCGTGCAAGCACGCACCCTACAAAAAAACGCCATAAACGTTTACTGCACCCCACGGTCCGCGGATTGCTGACAACCGAACAAGAAGCCGGTATAATGGGTCATTACTTGAAGAGACAACTTCGCAATTTGTAGTCTTTTACTCAAAAACCACACACATGAGTGATTCAAAAACCCCTCGAACGATGTTCGAGAAAATCTGGGATAGTCACGTCGTCCGTGCCGAATCGGGCAAGCAGACGCTTTTGTATATTGACCTTCAGTTGGTTCACGAGGTGACCAGCGCCCAGGCGTTTGAGGGACTTCGGCTGGCCGGCCGCAAAGTCCGCCGGCCCGAGCGCACGGTGGCCACCGTCGATCACAACGTGCCGACGACCGATCGCAGCCTGCCGATCGAGGACCCCATCTCGAAAAAGTCGATCGACACCCTGCGTGAAAATTGCCGTCAGTTCGGCGTTCGGCTTTTGGACATTCACGACATCAACCAGGGCGTGGTGCACGTGATCGGGCCGGAGCAGGGCTACACGCAGCCGGGCATGACGATCGTCTGCGGCGACAGCCACACGGCCACGCACGGCGCGTTCGGCGCGTTGGCGTTCGGCATCGGCACCAGCGAGGTCGAGCACGTGCTGGCCACGCAAACGCTGCCGCAGTACAAGCCGAAAACCATGGAGATTCGGATCCATGGGCGTCTGTCGCCCGGCGTGACGGCCAAGGATTTGATCCTGTACCTGATCGGTCGGCTTTCGACGGCCGGCGGCGTCGGCTATTGCATCGAATACACCGGCGAGGCGATTCGCGCGATGACCATGGAGCAGCGGATGACCGTCTGCAACATGACGATCGAGGCCGGCGCCCGATCCGGGTTGATCGCTCCCGACGAGACCACGTTCGAGTATCTGCGCGGCCGTCCGTTCGCGCCGAAGGATTTCGACGCCGCCGTCCAACGTTGGCGACTTTTGCCGACCGACCCCGGCGCCAAGTTCGATCGCGTTGAAACGTTCGACGCCGAGCGAATCCTGCCGCAAGTCACCTGGGGCACCACGCCGGCCCAAGTGACCGACGTCGCCGCCCTGGTGCCCGACCCGTCCGATTTCGCCGACCCGACCGAACGCAAAGCGGCCGCCGCGGCGTTGGCGTACATGGATCTGAAGCCGCGAACGCCCATCACGGCGATTCCGGTCCAACGAGTCTTCATCGGCTCCTGCACCAACGGCCGGATCGAAGACCTGCGAGCCGCCGCCCGCGTGGTCCGCGGTTATCACGTGGCGCAGGGCGTGCAAGCGATGGTCGTGCCCGGCAGCGGATTGGTCAAACGCCAAGCCGAGTCGGAAGGGCTCGACGCGATTTTTCGCGACGCCGGTCTGGAATGGCGTGAGGCCGGTTGCAGCATGTGTCTGGCGATGAATCCCGACACGTTGGAGCCGGGCGAGCGTTGCGCCGCCCCGCGCAATCGAAACTTCGAGGGTCGGCAAGGCAAAGGCGGTCGAACCCATTTGGTGTCGCCCGAAATGGCCGCCGCCGCCGCCGTGGCCGGACATTTTGTCGATATCCGCACGTGGCAATACAAGTAAGACGCCCAAATTCCCAAATCAAATCCCTAAATCCCCAAATCCCTAATTATGCGTCCTCTTACAATTCACACCGGCCTGGTCGCTCCGATGGACCGGTCGAACGTCGATACCGATCAGATCATTCCGAAACAGTTTCTCAAGCGGGTCGAGCGGACCGGCTTTGGGCAGTTTCTGTTTTTCGATTGGCGATTTCTGGACGACGGTTCGGACAATCCCGCCTTCGAACTGAACCGGCCGGAATACGCCGGTGCGAGCGTTTTGCTCGCGCGGCGCAATTTCGGCTGCGGTTCGAGCCGCGAACACGCCCCTTGGGCCTTGGAGGACTACGGGTTTCGCGTCATCTTGGCCCCCAGTTTTGCCGACATTTTTTTCAACAACTGTTTCAAAAACGGCATGTTGCCGCTTCGGCTCGACGAATCGGTAATCGACGACCTGTTTGCCCGCGTCGAGGCGCATCCCGGCTATCGGCTGACGGTCGATTTGGAAAAATGCCGACTGAGCGACGCCTTCGGTCTGCAACGGACGTTCGAGGTGGACGCCTTCCGCCGCCATTGTTTGTTGCACGGGCTGGACGACATCGCGTTGACGCTCGAACACGAGCCGGAAATCGCCGCTTACGAAAAAGCCCACGGAATTGCGTAACCCCTGATGAACCAGCCGCCTCCCGCCGATCCGTTTCCGATCCTTTCGCCGCCGTGCCATTGGTGCGAGCTGGCCGAAAACGTGTTGGACGGCCACCGTTTGACGCCCGCCGAAGGGTTGAACATTTTGCGGGCGGCCGACGAGGAGATGCTCGACCTTCTGGTGGCGTCCTATCGCGTGCGGCATTACTATTTCGGACGCCGGGTCGATCTGAACTTCCTGGTCAACGCGAAAAGCGGCCTCTGCGGCGAAAATTGCAGTTACTGCGCCCAGTCGTGCGTGTCGAAGGCCGACATCCCACATTACAAATTGATCTCGCCCGACGAAATCCTCGAAGGCGCCCGGCTGGCCGCCGAGCGCAAGGCGAAAACCTATTGCGCGGCGATCTCCGGCCGTTCGCCGTCCGATCAGGAACTCGACGTTCTGACCGACGTGGTCAAAAAGATCAAGGCGTCCTACCCTCTGAAGATTTGTCTTTCGCCGGGCCTGCTTTCGCTCGAACAAGCCCAACGATTGAAGGCCGCCGGCGTCGATCGGATCAACCACACTCTGAACACGAGCCGCCGCCACTATCCGAAAATCTGTACGACCCACAGCTACGACGATCGGCTCGCCACGCTTCGCGCCGTGCATCAGGCCGGCATGGAAATTTGTTCCGGCGGCATCGTCGGCATGGGCGAGGAAGACGCGGACGTCGTGGATCTGGCCTTGCAATTGGCCGAGTTGCAGGTCGAGGCCGTTCCGATCAATTTCCCCATCCCGATCCCGGGCACTGCGTTGCAGAGCGCCGAACGACTCAATCCGCGATACTGTTTGAAAGCGCTCGTGCTGTTCCGGCTGGCCAATCCGCGTTGCGAGTTGCGCATCGCCGGCGGACGCGAGCTGCATCTTGGACCGCTGCAACCGTTGGGCCTGTATCCGGCCAACTCGATCTTCGTGGGCGACTATCTGACGGCCAAGGGCCAATCGCCGGAGGACGACTATCGAATGATCGAGGCGCTCGGCTTCGAGATCGGCGACCGCGACTGATCGCCCGCCCGGTTTCTTGTCCCTTCGCGTTGACCAAGAAGCCGATCCAAAGCGGCCAAAAAGCCATGCATCGTTTCCTGAATCGCCAAGTCGCCCGCCATGCGTGGGGCAAGAAAAGGGTCTTGGAAAGTGGAGCCGAAGGGGATCGAACCCTCAACCTCGTGGATGCAAACCACGCGCTCTCCCAACTGAGCTACGGCCCCGGGAAGTCTTTTACCACCCCAGTTTAGAACATAGCCGCTTTCCTTGGGGCCGTCAACCAACGATAGTCTCATCGCCTGCTTCGGGAACCGACGCCCGAGACGTCCGCCGACCTTGGAAATAAGTCATGCTCCCCCCCGGCCGGACTGGTGTTGATGGAATTGGCCAGCTATACTAGTGTAGTGTCTCACACAAATAGTGATTTATGGGTGCCATGCTTGCTAAGCGAGCGCAGCGAGACAGCAAGCATGTTTGCCGTCTCTTCATGCCCACGACAAGCGTGGGCATGGCACCCATTCTC